>JAAETT010000062.1 GCA_024228115.1 bacterium | reverse complement strand
GGTCGAGCCGGGAGGGCGTTCGCCCTGGGTCAAGGACCTTTCGACCCGGAAGATCTGAATCGGAATCCGGAACGGCGGGCTGCGTCGCCCCCCGGCCAAATGATCAGATTTCTACGCTTCTGAGTGAGCGTCTACACTCGGTCGGCGTCCCACGGAAACTGGGGTCCACTACGAGCAGGTCCGCATCCCGCTGCAGCAGCACCTCACCGTGCACCTGCGCTTCGATGTAGTGATCCAGATTCCGGCTGGCGGACCGCTGGGATGGCAGGGGTCGAGTGCGTCCGAGATCCGTACGCAGAGACTCGATGAGCGCGGCGGGGCGAATGTCGCCACGCCCCAGCGCGGAGCCTCGAAGAAAGCTCTCCGTCAGCAGCGCCGCAAGCACGTCATCCCATTGCGCCCATACGCCCCGAGCCGGTGGATTCTCATGGGAGTCACCAAAGCAGAACGTGCTGCGCCGCGAACAGCTCGGAGTCAATACGAAGTAGCTGGAGCCGAAACGGGGAGATGGCCCGTCTGCATGTCCCATCAACGCCAGCGCGCCGTAGCGTGGCCGCAACGAGAGCGGGAGGTCGGGGGCACGGTACGCATCGCCGAAGAGCTCGTTCTCCCAGCGGTCCCGGGGGCCACCCCGCTCCGGTGAAAGCATGCCGTTGGAGAGCTGGGTCTCGAATTGGTTCCGGTAGATACCGTCATCGCGCAGCGCCTCGGCCACGCTGCGCCCATCCCCCGCAAGGCGGTCGGGGTGGAAGTGCAACGCAACGCAGGCGTGGCTCTGCAGCTGCCCGATGAGCGCATCGATCGCGTCCAGCGGCAAGTTGGACATGCGACAGATGTGCTCGATCGTATGGCGAGCGGCGACCCGACGGGCCTGAGCATGGGCCGCCACATGATCGATCGCCTGCTGCTTCGGCGCAGTCTCCGTAGCCCCGCCTCCTTGAACTCGACCGCAGGATAGCGCCGCGACCTGGAGTGTTTGCCCGGTCCGGGATTCACGGGGTCTCTTGCAAGAGTGACCGGTCCGCTAGGCAGCCCCCGGAATCTCGGCCGGATCGAGCAAGGCGCCGGCCTTGCGCCAGCCCTCTGCCAGAAGCCACGTATGCGGCGTGGCGACCGCCACGACCTGTCCGCCGGGTCGCTCCCGCGCTTGAGCGACGATCCCTCTGGCAGAGCACCGCCAACCCTCGAACCAACGCCCTGAAGAAGCGGGATCGATCCTCGTTGTCCTGGGCTTCGTCTTCATGTGCCTACGTCCATTCAGGAGGACGTAGCCCATCGCATTCCGCACCTGGCTCGGCGTCCGTAGCACCACGTGATGGAATCGATCGAGTAGGACACGCCCCTTCCGCCCGAATACCCGGTTCACGGCCCGCGCCAGACGAGATCCCAACGCATTCATCCCCCTGCCGAGCGCCCCCGCATCCCTGGCCTCGACGATCAGATGCAGATGATTCGACTGGATCGAATAGTGAACGAGCCGGAAGTCCGTGCGCTCGAGCACGCAGGCAAACGATCGCTCCACCTCCCGCACCAACCGCCTATCGCGAAGCGACGGAACATCGGGCCGGACCTTCAATGTCACGTGGCAGGGGTGCCGCGAAGCCAAAGGCGCTCGCTGAAGGTGGGCAACTCGCGGGTTCGGCCCCCGCTTGCGCCCAGCGCCCTCACGCCTTCCACCCCAGCCATGAAGAGGAAGATCGAGTTGGGGAGTCCGACGCAACATAGTGTTGATAATGGCATTGTTTAAATGTCGTGTCAACATAGACCCACGCATACAGCCACCAGCCCCAATCCGGCCGGGAACCGGCCGACAGTCCACCCGATCCCCGGCTCGGAGCCGACATCGGCCTCGCCCGTGCGGGCCAAGGCGCCGCGCCCCCACGTCGACCCAGCGAGAACCCTTCGCAGGATGAAAGGATGCCCTCACACCCAACCCGTCCCCCCTCGAAGGCCCCGCGAACCCCAAGCCGGCCAGCCACTCCGCCCCGCAGGAGCCGCCACCGTCAGCCCTCAGCTTCCGGGGACCAGCTCTCCCAGGATTCGCTCCCCTCGCGCGCCGGTCGTCCGTGGCAGGTGATTCACCAGCCCGAGCCGAGCGTTGCGGCCCATCAACGAGAAGGCCATCGCCTCCGCTGCAGCGGCCGGAACTCCCACGGCATCGAAGGGCTGAACGTCGGCCGTGAGACCGCATTCCGCCAAAGCCGCCATCAAGACCGGATTGCGCGCACCGCCACCGCCGACGAGCAGGCGATCGACGCGTGGCACGCCCAGGAAATCGCGGGCAGCACTCGCAACGCTCTCCGCAACCAGCGCGACCAGCGTGGCAAGAAGATCATCGAGAATCCTGCCGGTCTCCTGCCAACGCGACCAGAGCAGCTCGGCTTCGGCCAGGCCATATCGTTCCCTGCCGGTGCTCTTGGGCGGAAGGCGCTGGAGGTAGGGATCGGCCAGGAGTTCGCGAAGCAAGGGCTCATCCACCCTGCCCCTTCCAGCTCCTTCGCCATCTCGATCGAAACGCTCTGCGCCATCGCTCGCCAGGGAGACGACACCATCCATCAGCGAGTTGGCCGGGCCCACATCGAACGCGACGACATCTTCCGCGGCAGCTCCGGCCGGAAGCCAGGTGACATTGGCGATGCCCCCCAGATTCAGAACCAACCGATCTTCGGTCGGGTCCGCCATCACCGCCCAATGGAAGAATGGAGCCAGGGGTGCCCCCTCCCCGCCCGCAGCGATGTCGCGGGTGCGGAAATCCGCGATGGTCGTACAGCCGGTCCGTTCGGCGATGACCGAAGGATCTCCGATCTGGAGCGTGGCTCGGTGCTCGGGATGGTGAGCGACGGTCTGGCCGTGAGAAGCAATCACGTCGACCTCCTTCAGATCCAGCCCCGCGCGTTCAGCGACGGCCCGAGCCGCTCCGGCGAAGCGCTCGCCCAGCTCCACGTCCAGCCGGGCCAGCTCCGCCAGGGCTTCCGGGCCCGGTACCCGACCCGCCGCCAATCGGTGAATCCGTGCCTGGAGCTCCCGGCCCAGCGGGATCTCACAGAAGGCGAGCAACTCGAAAGGCCGGCTCTCCCCGCCCTCGGGCCAGGCGACCAGCGCCGCATCCACGGCATCCGCGGAGGTCCCCGACATCAGCCCGATCACCCGCATCGGAACCCCTCGACTCGGCCGCCCCGCCCGATCACCTGCATCGGCGGGAGGTTAGAGCCCCGCGCGTTGACACGCCGGGCCACACCGCGCATCCTCCGCCCCCGGTTCGCCCGGGCGATGGGATCACACGCTCGCTCCTGTTGGAGACGTTCAAGGGATCCGTCACTCGCCGGAAGGCGCGCCCCTGAGGCATCTCCACCCCACCGCAAGGTGAGAAGAGGGGCGCTGCCGAGCGGACCTTCGGGCCCGGCACGGGGCGGCACCGGCGACATGGAGCCCACCTGGTAGACCCACCAGGAACGAGCTCTCGTCCCTCCTCGGGCGGACCGGAACGCCAGCCTTTCGAGTGGAGAACCATCGATGACCGATTCGTCCCGAACCCAGGGATTCGCCATCTGCGGAGCCGCCGCCTTCCTGGGGCTGGTCTTCCTGAACGGACTCTTGAATGGAGCCTGGTGGGCGGTCGCGATCCCGGTGGGCATCCTGCTCGGCTTCGTCCTTGGCCTGACCTTCTGGGTCGGCTGGACGATCGCCACGATCGAGGTCGAGCCGGAGACGGACCCGACCACCCAGCCTCCTTCCCCGCCTCCGGCGAGTGGGGCAAGCGGCGACGAAACGGACGGCGGATAGGCCCGTGCGGATCGCGCTTCTCACCTACCGGGGCAACATGTACTGCGGTGGGCAGGGCATCTACACCGCGTACCTCGCGCGCGAGTGGAAGAAGGCCGGCCACGAGGTCCATGTGATCGCGGGGCCGCCGCTGCCCGATCTGCCGGATGACATTCCCCTTCACGTGATTCCGAACGAGAACGTGTTTGGCCTGCCCCTCAAGGAATGGGCGCGGCAGAGGGATGCGCGGGCGCTGCTCTCTCCGGTGAACCTGTGGGAACTCGGAGTCTCCCGCATGGGCGTCTTCCCGGAGATGCAATCGTTCGGCCTGCGGCTCTTCCTGCGCTGGAAGGAGCTGCACGAGAAGCATCGCTTCGACATCGTCTTCGACAACCAAAGCCTCTCCTGGGGCCTGCTCGGTATCCGGGCTCTCGGCGTGCCCGTGGTCTCGGTGATCCACCATCCCCTGCACATCGACCGGGAAGCGGATTTCGCCGTCGATCCGCGCTTGATCAAGAAGGTGCGGCGCACGCTCTACTTCCCGCTGTTCATGCAGCAGCAGGTCGCGCCGCGGCTCGACAAGATCGTCACCGTCAGTGAGGCCTCACGAGCAGAGATCGAGCGCTGCTTCGGAATCCCGGAGAAGGACATCGCGGTCGTCTACAACGGCACCGACGCCGAGGTCTTCCGTCCCTTCCCCGAAATCCCGAAACAGACCGATCTCATCTTCGTCGGCCGCACCGAGGATCGAAAGAAGGGCATCGGAACGCTCCTCGAAGCGCTCTCATTGTTGCCCGATGTCACCCTCAAGATCGTCGACGGACGCATTCCAGATCACGGACTCGTCCCCGCGCTCGTCAAGCGGTTTGGTCTCGAGCAGCGCGTCACGGTGAACGAGCATTTTCTCGAGCTGCCGGATCTGGTGCGCGAATACTCCACGGGCAGGATCGCCATCGTGCCTTCCTTTTTCGAAGGCTTTGGCTTCCCCGCCAGCGAGGCGATGGCTTGTGGTCTGCCGGTGATCGCCAATGCCGCCGGTGCACTGCCCGAGGTCGTGGGGACCGACGGCCACGCTGGACGACTCGTTCCGCCGCGCGATCCCCGAGCCCTGGCCAACGCCATCTCCGAAATCCTGGCGGAGCCGGAACGCGCTGCGGAAATGGGCCGCGCCGCCCGGGAGCGCATCCTCAACGTCTTCTCGTGGTCGGACGCGGCAGCACGCCTGACCGACGTGTTCGAAGACGTCCTGCTGGCTTCGCCGACTCGATCCCGAGCAGCCTGACCCATGCTCCTCACCGTGGATCTCGACCGGCTCGACATCCGACCCGGCCAGCTGCTGCTGGACGCCGGCTGCGGCGAGGGGCGCCACTGCTTTGGTGCATTGGAGCGCGGCGCTCGGGTGGTCGGTCTCGATCTGGACCTCGACAGCATGCGCCTGGCGCACCGGGCCGTCCGCCGAAGGGCAGACGAGTTGGAGACCGCGGGCGGCATGCTACAGGGCAACACCTTCGCCCTGCCCTTCGCGGATGCGACCTTCGACCGTGTGATCTGCTCGGAGGTGATGGAGCACGTACACGACTACGGCGCCGCCGTCCGCGAACTCTCCCGGGTGACCAAGCCCGGTGGCCGCATCGCCGTGACGATTCCTACCGCCACCAGCGAGCATCTCTATCTGCGCCTGGGCGACGATTATTTCGAGAGCCCCGGTGGGCATATCCGCATCTTCAAGCCCCGCCAACTGGCACAGGCCCTGGCCAAGGCCGGCCTTGCGACCGAGGGCGCCGGATTCGCCCACGGGTTGCATACGCCCTATTGGGTGCTGCGCTCGATCATGAGCCTGCCCCGCGCCGACGAGAGCGCGATGGTGCGCGCCTACCGCCTCTACCTCGTGCGTGCCACGGGTTCACCGCTGATGGATTGGATCGAGAAGAAGATCCTGAACTACATCTGCCCGAAGAGCGTCATCCTCTACGCGAGCAAGCCCGCGAGCAACCCCGAGGAAGACGTGCGCGCGGCGGCTTGATGCCTCGCCCCCTGCGGATCGGATTCGTCGCCTACCGAGGCAACATGCAGTGCGGCGGCCAGGGCATCTATCTCTGGTTCCTTGCACGGGAACTCACCCGCCTCGGCCACGAGGTCGACGTGATCGTCGGGCCGCCCTACCCCGACGCGATGCCCTTTGCCGACAACGTGACCGAGATCGAGAACGAGATGTTCTGGGCACGCTGGTTCATGAAGGACTGGGCGGAGTTCCTGCCGCGGCCGAACCCTCTGCGCATCTTTCGCCCTCTCCACTTCTACGAGTTGGCGGCGAGCCGCATCGGGTTCCTGCCCGAGCCGTTCGCTTTCAGCCTGCGTGCCTTCCGGGCCCTGGCAGGCAGGATCCGCGCCGGGGCCCGCTACGACGTCATCCACGACGTCCAATGCCTGGGCTATGGCCTGCTCGGAATGCAGGCTCTCGGCCTGCCCGTCGTCACCACCGTGCATCATCCCCTGACGGTCGATCGGCGTGCCTCCTTCGTGCGCGACGAAACCCTTCGCGACGCGATCGGAACGATGCAGTTCTATCCGATCGGGATGCAAGCCTTCGTCGCCCGCCGCCTCGAGCGCGTGCTCACCTCTTCCCATGCGAGTGCCGTCCAGATCCAGCGGGATTTCGGAGTGCGCCCGGAGCGCATCAGCATGCTCGGCAACGGCCTCGACACGGACCTCTTCTCGCCCGACCCTACGCTTGAACGCTCGAACACCGAGATCGTCTGCATCGGCCGAGCGTCGGACCCCAACAAAGGCATCCGCAGCCTGATCCGGGCCCTGGCGCTCCTCGGCAAGGACGTGACGCTCACCCTCGTCGACTCCGCCCAGAGCGAGGCCAGCGCCTGGGCACGGGAGATCGGCTGCGGAGACCAGCTGCACCTGGCGGGACGCGTACCGACCGAGGAGCTGATCCACCTCTACCGCCGGGCCGCACTCGTCGTGGTCCCCTCCCGCTACGAAGGATTCGGCCTACCGGCCGTCGAGGCGATGGCCTGCGGCACCCCTGTCGTCACCACCGATGCAGGAGCCCTGGCCGAGGTCGTCCAGGTCGCCGGTGGCGGCGTCACCGTCCCACCCGACGATCCCGAAGCGCTGGCGAAAGCCATCTCCGACCTGCTCGCACGACCCGAAGAACGCCACCGCCTCGGCGCCCGCGCACGCCCGCGCGTCGAATCCGCCTACGCCTGGCCCCGCATCGCCGAACGAACCCTCGACGTCTACCAACAACTCAACAAGCGGGGACGGGGTTTACAATTGACTTCTTGAGAGGGGGCAGAGCCCTCTCTCAAGAAGTCAATTGTAAACCCCGTCCCCGCTTGTTGACTTGTTTCGCGGGCTTCCGGCCAGGACCAGGACATCGGCAAGGGACGGGACGCGGCCGGCGATCCAGTCGAGGGTGTGCAGAGCCGTATCGGCCACGGATTCGGGCAGATGCCCCACGGTTCTCGTCCAGGTCGGCAGGCCCCACGCGAGCGAGAGACCCTCGACGTGGTCGATCTCCACGTGGGCGCTGAGCTGCTCGCGCATGAGCGCCAGGTCGTAGCGTGTGAAATGATCGTTCGGAACGTCGTAGTGCCTTCGCCCCCGGCGCATCGGGCGGTTCAGGCCTAGCTCTGCCAGGTCATCGGCCGTGCGCGAGGCGCGACACGTGAATGAATCGTAGTTGGCAATCGTCAGCACGACCCGGCCGCCGGGCCGCGTGACCCGGGCCATTTCCGCGATCGCGGTATCCGGCTGATCGAAGTGATCGAGCGCTCCCTTGCAGAACGCGGAATCGAAGCTGTCATCGGCGAAGGGAAGGACGTCCCCCCAGGCTTGGACCCAGGCCGGGACCGCACCGGTGGCCTCCCCGCTCTTCATCCGTGTCCAGGCCATCATCCGCTCGGACGGCTCCGCCCCGACGACCCATGCACCTTGCGCCTGCAGCTCGATCGCGTCCTGACCGAAACCGCTGGCCACATCCAGGATCCGCCGGCCCGGTCCGGGAAGCGTTGCCGCCAGTGTCGCGCGGGTCATTCGATCGAAGACGAACTCACTATCCCGCGTCGTCCCGGTCGGAATGACATCGCTCATATCCCGGTCTAGATCCACCAAACGCATGGCGGCGCACCGTAGCAACCTTCGAGCCAGGTGCGGTGTCTCTACCTGGTCATTCGCTTATTGGGGATTCCTCGGAGCAAGCCGTACCTTGATTGCAGCCATGGATACCGCCGTACACACGCCGGAGCGGGAAGCCCCCGGGGATTCGGACGAGGACCGCCAGGGCCCCCTGGAACGGCTCGCCGGCTTCCGTTTCACCTACCTCGCGATCTTCCTGTTCCTGATTGCCTACGTCTTCTCCGTGGAGGCCTTCGAGGCGGTGATGACCGCCCACTTCAATTCCCAAGTCGAGGCCGCCACCCACGTAGACCCCGATGACGGGCCGGTCGCGGGCCAGGTCCGAGACCGCCTCGACGCGCTTCTCGCGAGTTCCGCCTGGATCCGTGTCGGGCGCATCCGGGTACGCCCGATCGTGCTTGGAGCGGACGGCACCACCCTCTTGTTTGCGGGAAGCTACGCCCCGCCCGTGGCGCCCTCCGATTCGAACGGCGCGGAACTGTTGCCGGCCATCGTCGATGTCGAGGTGAGCGTTCCCCACAACGCCCTTGCCGCCAACGGCATCCTCGTCGCGTACGCGGCGCTCCTGTTGACGAGCCTGATCGGTTACACCCGACGCCTGACCCGGCTCGAAGAACAAGCCCTTCGAGGCGTCATGGATGAACGAGCTTCCATGGCGGAGCGCGCCCGATCCATCGCCCTGGAACTCGGCCAGGTTCGAGGCCGGCTTGCCGAGGTGGAGCCGGAGAAAGAGATCTATTTCGAGGAAATCGAAACGCTCCAAGACGAGCGGACCCGCCTGCGCGCCCGCCTGGCCGAGGTCGAAGACCGGGAGGCATCGCTTCGGGCGGCAGCCGCCGGCAGTTCGGAACTGAATGAGGAACGTCGCGCGCTGGAGGAGCTGCTCGAAGAAGCGACCGGAGATCTCGAGTCCAAAGACGACGAGATCCGCCGCCTGCAGAAGCAGGTCAAACGCACGGGCAAGGGCGCCAGCAAGGATTCCGAGCTGATGACCCGCCGCCTGCGCACCCTCTACAAGGAACTCGAAGTCGACGATCACGCCATCGAGGGCATTCTCGCCCTGGGAGACGAGAGCCAGAAGCTTCGGGCAGAAGAAGCGTTGAAGAAGCTGTGTGACGATCCGGAGAACGCGGGCGTGAGGCGCAAGGTCGGGGGTCTACCCGTTCATCTCAACGTCTTCGAGATGGGCTTCGCGGGCAAGGGCCGCCTCTACACGACCAAGGGCCAGAGCCGTCGCTTCCGGGTCCTGTTGGTCGGCGGGAAGGCTTCCCAGAAGACCGATCTTGAATACCTGAGCCGACTTCCCAAGGGTACCTGAGCAGCCCGACGCTCGGCCGCCGCCCTAGCGCGCCAAGCAGGATCGAAGGGTCGATTTCAGCTCTGCATCGTCCCACGGCTTGGGAAGCAGGGCTGTGATCCCGGCGCGGTCGATCTCGGCCTGGGGGATCTCTTCGGGCCAGCCGGTCAGAAGAACCCGTGGCACACGGCTTCCGCCGCGCTCGACCTCGCTGAGGAATGCGATGCCGTGAGTACCCGGCATCTTCTGGTCCGAGACGATCAGGTCGACCTGTCGTTCGCCAAGCAGCCGAAGCGCTTCGTCGGCGCCGCCTGCGGTCAGGATTTCGTAGCCCTCGCGACGCAGCGAGCGGCTGAGTGCGGAGAGGATGTGCTTCTCGTCATCCACGAGCAGGACGACCGGGAGCGGCTCGCTCACAGCAACTCATCCGGATCGCCCAGCGGCAGCCGAACCTCGAAGCTCGTACCGCGGCCCAGCTCGCTCTCGACCCGCAGCATACCGCCGTGGTTCCGGATCAGATTGAAAGAGGTCGAGAGGCCAAGGCCGGTACCGACACCCACTTCCTTGGTGGTGAAGAACGGATCGAAGATCCGGTCCAGGGTGGCCTTCGGCATCCCCGCGCCATTGTCCGATACGCTGATCAGGACCTCATCGCCTTGCAGCTCCGTCTGCAGTCGGATCTCTCCGCGCAGCTCTTCCTGGGCCGCCCGTTCCTCGATGGCCTGGCAGGCATTCACCAGCAGGTTCATGAACACCTGCTTCAGCTGCATCGGGAAGCAGACCACGGGCGCGAGCTCGGCGTACTGCTTCGTCAGGACGACCGAGTGCTTCATCATGGTCCACACGATGTGGGCCGTAGAATCCAATGCCCGGTTCACGTCACACAGCGCCCGCTCGGCAGTGTCCTGGTGGGAGAAGGCCCGCAGGTCGGTGACGATCGCGCGGATCCGTTCGGACCCCTCCAGCGATTCCCGAATCGCCGTGCCGAAATCCTGCATCAGGAAGTTCGCGTCGACGGCCTGGATGGTGCCGTCCAACGCGCTGGCCGCATCCCGAACCTCCTGGCCATCGAGCCTTTCGCGTCCGGCCGCAGCGCGCAGACCCTCCACGTGGGCCCAGACCTTCTGCAAGTCATCGAGGTACTCGGTGAGCTGGGAGAGGTTCGCGTGGATGAAGCCCATCGGGTTGTTGATCTCGTGGGCCACGCCCGCTGCCAACTGGCCGATCGAGGCCATCTTTTCCGTCTGTAGAACCTGGCGCTGGAGCTGCTTGATCTCGGTCAGGTCCTGGAAGATCGCGACGGCACCCTCGCGGACACCGCTCGCATCGACGAGTGGTGCGCAGGAGATCCCGGTGGGGATCAAGGTTCCGTCGGCCCTCGTCAGAACCGTCTCGACGCCGCGAAAGCGCGTACCTTCTTCGAGCGTCAGAAGTGGCAGCACGTCGCCCGGACCGGCGCCCGGGAACCAATCGCGGATGTCCCGCCCGGTGAGTTCTCCGGACCCCGCGCCGAGCACCCTCTCAGCCGTGGGATTGGCGTAGGAGACCCTCGCATGGCAATCGAGGACCAGCACCGCGCTATTCATGTTTTCGATCACATGCCCGCTGTAACGCCCCAGACTACCAGCGTTTTCCACGTTCTCGACCGGCGGAACGCTGGCCTTGATCCGGCGCAGCCATTGGAGCTGCTCGCGCGCAGCGATCGAAAGGTCGTCACCGAGCGCAGGGCCGCGGGCCACGCAAGCAGCGGCACCAGCACGAAAGGCCCGGAGTGCGAAGGACTCGTCATTGGCCTCGCCGATCACGATCGCCGGCGTCGCACCCTCTCCTGCGCGTTGCAAGAGAGACCAGAGATCGTCGCCGAGGCGGCAATCGAGAACAGCCAGATCCGCGTGCCGAGCCCGCAGGGCGGCGGCAGCGACGCGAACCTCATGATGCAATTCGAGCTGAACCGCCGGGCCCAGCCGCCGAAGCGCATCCGCGGTGGACGTCGCCGTGGGGCCTTCCTGAAAGGGCTCCGCGATCAGCACGTGGACCGCCACACCGGAAGCCGCGTTCACAGCCCGCACCCGCTTCGATGGAGCCCGCCGATCACGCTCGATCCTCTCGCCTATCAGGTGTCGCGGGGGGCGACGGCGCAAGTCTACCGGACGGCTTCGAGCCTACCCACCGGTCCCGTCGGATGGGTCGCGCGTCGGCCCGCCTCGATCCCGTGCTTGGAGAGCTTGCGGTACAAGGTAGAGCGACCAATGCCGAGCCTGCGTGCAGCCTCGCTGGCATCGCCGCGGCTCTCCTCCAGCGCTCGCTCCAGAGCCAGACGCTCGTAGGCCTCGAGGGAAAGCGGCACAGCCGCGTCGGCGGGTTTCATTGCCAGCACCGGCAGCGGCGAATGGCCGTCCCGGAAATCTGCGACACCGAGCCGCTCGTCCTGGGCCAGGGCAAGGGCAGATTCGATGGCGTTCTCCAGCTCGCGAACGTTGCCGGGCCAGCGTTGCCCGCACAGCCGCTCCAGCGCCTCCGGCGTGAAGCCGCGCACAGGGGAATCCGGCCGGCGATGCTTGTGAAGGAGGTGTTGGGCAAGTAGCGCCACATCCTCGCTGCGCTCACGAAGCGGCGGAAGCTCGATGCGAACGACGTTCAACCGGTAGTAGAGATCCTGGCGGAAGCTGCCTTCCGCGACCATCTCGGACAGATCCCGATTGGTCGCGCAGATGACCCGGATGTCCACCGGCATGGCATGCGTCGCGCCCACGGGGCGGACTTCCTTCTGCTGCAATGCGCGCAGCAGCTTGGCCTGCACGCTCGGCTGGATCTCGCCGATCTCGTCGAGGAAGAGCGTCCCGCCGTCTGCGACCCGGAAGAGCCCCGGGGCACCCACGGCGCCGGTAAAGGCGCCCTTCTCGTGCCCGAAGAGCTCGCTCTCGATGATCGTCTCCGGCAGCGCACCGCAATCGACCGGGACGAAGGTGCAATCCTTGCGCAGACTCGCGGCGTGGATGGCGCGCGCAACGATCTCCTTGCCGGTCCCGCTCTCGCCTTGCACGAGCACGTTGGACTCGTTGTGGCGGAGACTCTCGATCATCCGCACGATCGCCCGCATCGAAGGCACGCCGCCGATCAACTCGGGCGCACCCTCGCGCCCTGCCAACTCCTGCTCGAGCATCCGGGTGCGATGGACCAGCCGCCGGCGTTCGATGGCGCGACGCACCGTATTTCGCACCCGATGGATATCGCTCACGGGCTTCTCGAGATAGTCGAAGGCACCGAGGCGCATGCAGCCCACCGCGCTCTCTACGCTGGCGTGGCCTGTCAGGACGATGACTTCCAGATCCGGCCGCAAGGCCTTGATCCGCTCGAGTACCGCGATTCCGTCGACCGTCCCCAGCACCAGATCCAGGAGCACCAGGTCAAGTGTGGGATCGGCCAACTGGGGCTCGAACTCGGCCCAGCAGGAGGCGGCCATCAAGGTATGCTGCTCGGGGCGCAAGATACGATCCATGGCACGTACGAAGAGCGGCTCGTCATCCACCAGGAGGATCCGACCACCGGCCTCGATACCCGCCTCACGAGTCGCAGAACCCGACCCGGGCTTGGAATCCGGGCTTGCCGGCGCGCCGAACTCGGAGATCGAGTCCTGGCTCGCGGGGGGTACGCGCTCCGAGGTCATGCAGGCCTCATCGGCGGCAACCCCGGCCGGGTTGAATCGGACCCCCGGATCCTTTCGGGTGGGTTGAAGGCAGCGCGCTCGATTCCTACCTTGCGGCCACTTCCCCCCGGAAGAGGTTTCGCCCTGGGCAAGCCCCACGTGCTGGTCGTCGACGACCACGAACTGTATCGACGGGCCGTCGAGCGGGTGTTGACCCGTGGTGGCTACCAGGTTTCATCTGCCAAGGACGCGACCGAGGCCATGGCTGCGGTCACGGCCGGCCCTCTCGACCTGGTGATGTGCGACGTCAAGATGCCGGGAATCAGCGGGCTCGAGCTGGTTCGCCAGATCCACGATCTGCATCCCGAGCTGCCTTGCATCGTCGTCACGGGCTACGGTGGCGCGGAAGCCTCCGTAGAAGCCCTGCGCGCCGGGGCCTACTGGTACCTCGAGAAGGCCATGGACGGGCCCCAACAGGACGTCTTGCGCCGGTTGGTGGGCCAGGCCATCGAGCATGGGCGACTGAAATCCGAGAATCGACACCTCCAACATCAGCTCCACGATCGCTACCACTTCGACAACATCGTCGGCGCTCGTGGAGGCCTCCACGATGTTCTCGAGGTCGTGCGGCGCGTGGCGGAAACCGACAGCACCGTCCTGATCACGGGCGAGAGCGGCACCGGGAAAGAGGTGATCGCCCGGGCCCTCCACTACAACAGCCCCCGGGCCGACCGGCCTCTCGTCACCGTCAACTGCGGCGCCATCCCGGAGGAGTTGCTCGAATCCGAGCTCTTTGGCCATGTCCGGGGGGCCTTCACCAACGCGGTGGCCCATCGCGAGGGCCGCTTCTCCGCCGCCAACGGCGGCACGATCTTCCTCGACGAGATCGGCGACATGAGCCCGAACCTGCAGGTGAAGCTGCTCCGGGTGCTCCAGGAAAAGACCTTCGAGCCCGTCGGCTCCTCGGAAACCGAGCACGTGGACCTCCGGGTCATCGCTGCCACCAATCAGGACCTCGGCAAAGCGATCGAAACCAAGCAGTTCCGCGAAGACCTCTACTACCGCTTGAATGTCATCCCGATCCAGGTGCCGCCCCTTCGCGAGCGCCAGGAGGACATTCGGCTGCTGGTGCACCACTTCCTGTCGCGGGACGCACCGAATCCGGACGAACCGCCCTGCCAGCTCTCGGAGGCCGCGCTCGATCGCCTTGTTGCCCACCCCTGGCCGGGCAACGTCCGCCAGCTCGAGAACTCCATCGAGCGCATGGTGGTCATGCGGGGCGAGGGCCAGATCGATCTCGAAAACCTGCCTGAAGAGTTCCATGGTAATGGCGCTGCCGGGCCCACCGGCCCTGCGCTGAAGCTCGGTGAGGCAGGCCTCTCGTTCAACGACGTCGTCGACGATTTCGAGGCCGACTTGATCCGGCAAGCCCTCGAGCGCACCCACTGGAACAAGAACCAGGCGGCGCAGCTGCTCGGCCTGAATCGCACGACCTTGATCGAGAAGATCAAGAAGAAGGGCCTGACACCCGAAGCGTAGGGCTGGTCGCAATCGTGGCGCCCGCTGCGTTTCCAAGCCGAATCCCTCGGATGTCAGAATTGCAACCCGCAGCGCCGGCCTTTTGACGCTTCCGCCGGTTGCTTGCCGGGGTGCATCAGCGGGCTGCGCCAGCCGTCTCGCTGCGGTATTCGCCCGGGCGGAGCCCCTCGCTTTCCCTGAAATGCCTGGGAGTTCAACTGGTTAGCGGGCGTTTTCGCCGGTCGCTTCGGCAGCCCCCCCGGTGTTCCCCGTCCGAGAACCGGGACATTGGCACGACGCCTGCTTTGACCCGCAGTCGAAGTGCAACGGGTCGGCAGGAAGGGTCGCCTGCCAGAACCCGAGGCCAGATGCGGCAACAGCCCGCGCGGAAGGTGGAGAATCGAATGGAAGCTCAGTTGCGTGACGCGAGAGAGAAGCATGGAGATATCCCGGGAGACCTGAAGGAAGCCATCGTCCTCGAGCACGCACCGCTCATCCGGTACATCGTCAACCGGATCGCTGTCAGACTGCCCTCGCATATCGACCTGGACGATCTGCACAACACGGGTGTGATCGGACTGATGGATGCGATCGACAAATACGATCCCGGCAAGAACTGCAAGTTCAAGACGTATGCGGAGTTTCGGATCAAGGGCGCGATCCTCGACCAACTCCGTTCACTCGACTGGGTGCCGCGTAGCGTGCGCCAGAAGAGCCGCAAGCTCGAGCGCGCCTACGGCGAGGTGGAGCAGCGTCTCGGCCGCCAGGCCAACGAAGACGAGGTCGCCGACTCGCTCGGCCTGCAGATCGAGAAGTTTCACGAGCTGATGAATCAGGTACGCGGCATCTCGCTCGTCAACCTCGAGGAGATCCGCGGCGGCGGCCAGGACGGCGACCGCACGGGCTCCTTCGCCGACATCATCGAAGACGTGAACGCCGAGAACCCGTTCTCGACCTTCAAGCTCCACGAGATGAAAGGCCTGATCGCCGACACCATCGCGATGCTTCCCGAGAAGGAGCGCCTGGTCATCTCGCTGTACTACTACGAGGACTTGAACATGAAGGAGATCGGCAACATTCTCGGGATCACCGAATCCCGGGTATGCCAGATCCACACCAAGTCCGCGCTCCGCCTGCGCAGCAAGCTCAAGAACACGCTCGAGAGCGAGTAGCGCTTCGTCCGCCCTTCCCGCTCGCTAGATGGATGCGAGCAGGACGGATCCGATCAGGAGGGGCAGCACCGCGCGGCAATCACCGTGGTGTTGTCCTCGCCACCGCGAGCATTCGCGAGGTCCACGAGGGATTCGCAGAGTTCCTGGAGATCCTCGATATCCGTCGCCATCTTCGCGATCTCGTGATCGTCGACGTGATTCGTCAAGCCGTCGGAGCAGAGCACGAAGACATCGCCAAGTGCGGGCGAGATTTCTGCAAGATCCGGTTCGACGCTCTCGCGAACGCCGAGCGCCCGGGTCAGAACGTGACGATGGGGATGCTCCTTGGCATCGTCCTCGGTGATCTGATTGCGGCGCAGAAGATCACCGACAATGGAATGGTCGTCGGATAGCTGGCGGATGGCACCGGCTCGCACCCGGTAGGCGCGGCTGTCTCCCACGTGGGCCAGGGCCGCACGCTCGCCCTCCGCGAGGATCATCACGATGGTGGTTCCCATCCCGGCGTACTCGGGCCGTTTCTCGGCGGTGCTGAAGATCGAACGGTTGGCGGAAGCGACGGCGTAGCGGAGCTTCTCGGTCAGGGTGGCGGCTGCACCGTCCAGGGTCTGGATCGCCTTCAGCGAGGCTTCGGCGGCCAACTCACTGGCGACCTGCCCCGCGGTATGGCCCCCCATGCCGTCCGCCACCACATACAGGCCCAACTCCGGTGCCAAGGCGTACCGATCCTCATTGTGCTTGCGTCGGTGTCCGACGTCGCTCGCTGCTGCCGCTCTCAGGATCATCTTCACTCCGAGGGGCGGCATGCGCCCCTTCCGGCAGCGTATCGGGTATGGCGACGATCGACTTGACCTTTGGGGGGGGGGACCGGGTGCGGGCCAGGGCCGAGGCCTCTAGGCTGGAGGCGGTTCCGGTCGGGTCGGGTGAGAAAAGGGGTCAATCCCTGGCTCGAAGCCGACGATAGAACCGGCGTAGGGACCGCCACGGCCCGCGGCGCAGGAGCGCCCCGGTACCCGAGCAACTGGCCGTCCAGGGGGGGGAACATGCCCAAGACCCTGCTTCTCGCAGACGACAGCGTGACGATCCAGAAGGTCGTCGGGATCAGCTTCGCCAATGAGGACGTGGAGCTCGTAACCGTGGACAACGGCGATGACGCCGTATCCCGCGCGCGAGAGCTCCGCCCCGATCTCATCCTTGCCGACGTGGTCATGCCCGGCCTCTCCGGCTACGAGGTCTGCCACGCGATCAAGAGTGATCCGGCTCTCAGCGGGATCCCCGTGCTCTTGTTGACAGGCACCTTCGAGACCTTCGACGAGGCCCAGGCGAACGAGGTCGGTGCGGATGGCCACATCACCAAACCGTTCGAGGCCCAGGCCCTGGTCGATCAGGTGAATGCGCTACTCGGAAGCAGCTCCGTCGTCGCTGAAACCGATCCGTCTGCAGAGCCCGAGCCGCTCGGCCTCACAGGCCTGGTGACGCCAGGAGCAGGCCCGGAACCCTACGACTTGTTCGAAGACGATGTCACGGCACCGAGCGGCACGGCCGACGCGGCGCTGCTCGACAGTCCGCCGACCACGGTGCTGATGGGCGGAGAGCCGCTCGACGCGGGCCAGGCCTCTGACTCGCAACCCATGGGTTCGAGTGGCGGCGCCGACTTCGAATCGGATGCGAATGCGCGGACGTCGGATGACTTCGCACCCGGTGCCGATCTCTTCACCTCGGCCGTGGACCCTCACGACGGAACCGTTCTCCTCGAACCCGCATCCGGCGGCGCGAGCGTCGAGGATCTGCTGACCGGCGAGGACGACGTGCTGGAAAGCGGCGATCCGCTGGGGGATCCCCCGTTGATCACCGCGGAGCCGCATCTCCCGGACGAACTCTCGGCCGAAGTCCCTGGCGACGGCCCGAATACGGCCGACGCGTTTTTGTTGGTGGATGAGGTCTCCGACCCGATTGCACCCCAGGCTTCGAGCGACGGGGGTGCCGGCCAGGGCTCGGCAGACTTGTTCGGTGCTTCTGAGAGCGCCGGATTCTCCGACTTCAACGAGAGCTCCCAGGCCGGTCCGGTTTCGGATCCCTTCGAGGCCTCCGATCCCATGGACGCATCCGATCCCTTGGGCTCCTCCGATCCCGGCGGAATGGCCTCAGTGCTCGCGGAACCGCCGCCGGCGCCGGATGCGCCCACGGTCTTCGAGTTCGGCGGCCCTCCGGGCGCGGAGCAGGCCCCGACCTTCGAGAGCAGCTCTTCCTTCGCCCCGGAGCCCGCCAGCGCGGCCGAACCGGGCGCCGGTGCCGACTTGTTCACGGACGAAGTCCGGGAACCGGCAGCGCCGGACCTGTTTGCCAGCGCCGACCCGTCGGCAGCACCGGACTTGTTTGCCAGCGCCGACACCGCGTCATCGCCGGACTTGTCTGCCAGTGCCGACGCGGCATCATCGCCGGACTTCTTCGCGGCCGGCGGCGAATCGGCCGAGGCGAGCAACGTGTCGGACGCCGGCCAACCGCCGCCGGCAGGCGCCCTCTATGACGACGACCCGATGGGCCAGACCACCCTCGACCCCGAGGCAGCCCGCAGCTACGACGTCTCCTCCTCGGACCTTGGAGCCAGCCTCGCCGACAGCCCGCCGGCTCCCATCGTCCTGCCGTCCGAGCCGAACTGGCCGGCTGAACCGGAGGCCGAGGCGGCACCTGCCACGGAGGCCGAACCCGAGCGCCACGATGCGACCCCGCCGGCACTCTCGCCCATGCTGGAGCAGCAGGTCCACGATGCGGTCGAAAAGATGGCCTGGGATGCCTTCGGCGATCTCGCTGAGCGGATCATCAAGGATGCCGTGGAGCGCATCGAGAAGGTGGCCTGGGAGGTCATCCCGCAGATGACCGAGACCTTGATCCAGGAAGAGATCCGCAAGCTCAAGAACGAGGAATAGGCTCTTCCTCCAGAGGCATTTTTTGGCCGCCGTGATCCCCACAGGATCGGCGGGAGTTCCCTCCGGTCGTTAGACTCCCGGGGTGGCTGCGCTCCCCCCGTGTCCGCCGCGTGCGACCTGGCAACCGCTGATCGACCTGGCCGTGGCCGAGGATCTCGGCACCGGCGATGTGACGAGTGTGGCCATCTTCGGCTCCAGCGACGAGCTCTCGGGCTGGATCGAAGCGCGGCAACCCCTGATCGTCTGTGGCCTTCCCATCGCGGAGGCGGTGTTCGAAGCGGTCGATGCGAGCATCGCGTTCAACACCGAGGTGGCCGAAGGCTCGAGCGTCGCCGCCGGACAGATCCTGGCCCGGCTGCACGGTTCCGCACGGGGAATCCTGGCCGCGGAACGCACCGCCTTGAACTTTCTGGGCCGGCTCTGCGGAGTCGCGAGCTGGACACACCGCTTCGTCGAGGCGGTGGCAGGCACCGGTGTGGCCATCGTCGATACCCGCAAGACCCTTCCCGGCTTCCGCAGCCTGGACAAGCTGGCCGTGGCGACGGGCGGCGGCACCAACCACCGGGTGGGCCTGTTCGACGCCATCCTGATCAAGGACAACCACGTCAACGCCGCTGGCGGCGTCGACATGGCAGTCAAAGCGGCACGCGCAGGCGCCGCGCCCCATCTGCAGATCCAGGTGGAGGTCGAATCCGTGGCCCAGGCAGAATCCGCGATCGAGGCAGGCGCCGACCTGCTGCTGCTCGACAACCGCACCCCGGACCAGCTGCGGGAGCTGTCCAGACGCTTCCGGGATCGCATCCCCCTGGAGGCGACCGGTGGGGTGACCCTCGAGAACGTTCGAGAGTTCGCCGAGACCGGGGTCCATCGCATTTCCATAGGCGCCCTCACCCATTCCGCCCCCAATGCGGATCTGGCGCTCGAGGTGACGCCGGGGGAGCTGGCGCAGCGATGAGCAGTACCGAGCGCATCGTCGAAAGCCTGGGCCGCGCGCCCTGCTCGGGAGAAGCCCTTTCCGAGGAGCTCGGCGTAAGCCGGAACCAGGTGTGGAAGCACGTGGAAGCGTTGCGCAGCCGCGGCTACCAGATCGAGGGCGCGGCGGGGGGAGGCTACGAGCTGATCGCCCGGCCCGACCGGCTCTATGCGGAAGAGCTCTTGCCGGGCCTCGGAACCCGCTGGTTGGCCCACGACCTTCACCACCTCGAGACCACCGAATCCACCAACCGGGTTGCCGGAGAGTTGGCCCGCGAAGACGCGCCTCACGGCACCGCCGTCGTGGCAGAGCACCAGAGCGCGGGGCGCGGCCGCCTTGGCCGGCATTTCCATTCGCCGGCTCATCAGAACCTCTACCTCTCGCTGGTGCTGCGGCCCGCGATCTCCATCACCCAGGCACCGACCGTCATCCTCGGAGCCGGGCTGGCCGTGGCTCAGGCCATTGCCGAGGCCCTGGGCACAGCGGAGCGCGTCGAGATCAAGTGGCCGAACGACGTCCTCGTCGATGGCCTCAAGGTTTCAGGCATCCTGATGGAGATGAGTGCCGAGGCGACCCAGGTGGGGCATCTCGTCCTCGGAATCGGCGTGAATCTGAACGTTTCCCCAGAGACCTTCCCGGAGGAATTCCGTTCTCGGGCGACCAGCCTGGCAGCGTCCCTGGGCCGCCCGATCGATCGGGTGGCCTTCACCCGGCGACTCTTCGTTATTCTCGAAGGCGTGCTCGAGAAACACGCTGAAGCCGGGTTCGAAGGATTGCGCGCCGACTTCGAAGCCCTCTACCGGATGCGAGGTCGCGAGATCGAGGTCTCGGATCCCGGCGGCAGCGTTCGTTGCGGGGTCGCGGGCGGTATCGGGTCCGACGGTACGCTCGAACTTCATCTCGAGAGCGGCGACCTTGCGAGGATCGTCGCAGGGGACGTAACGCTCCGGCCCCAGGCGTTGGGCGGCGCCCCAGCGCCCCAAGGACAAGCCGGATGACGAGCCCCGTCCTGCTGGCCATCGACGTGGGCAACACGAACGTCACGCTCGGCGTATTCGATTACAGCGGTGGCCCGGGGGAGCTCCTGCATCACTGGCGCCTGGCCACGCATCGGGAACAGACCTCCGACGAGGTACTCGTCGCTCTCCACGGTCTCTTCGACCTCGGAGGCTGCAAGGTGGGGGCGTTCACGGATGCGATCCTCTCCACCGTCGTCCCGCCGCTGCTGCCCATCTGGGAACGCGTGTGCGGCAAGCTCCTCGCCCAACCGGCCATGGTGGTTGGCCCAGGTATCCGCACCGGCATGCCGGTGCGCTACGAGAACCCCCGCGAAGTGGGCGCCGATCGCATCGTCAACTCCGTCGCCGCCTTCGAACTCGTGGGGGGACCCGTCATCGCCGTCGATTTCGGCACGGCCACCACCTTCGATTGTGTCTCGGCCAAGGGCGAGTATCTGGGCGGTGCGATCTTCCCGGGTGTCCACATCTCGATGGAGGCGCTCTTCGAACGCGCATCGATGCTCCACCGCGTCGAGATCGTCCGTCCCAAGACGGTGATCGGTCGCACGACGACCCAATCCCTCCAATCGGGTTTGCTATTCGGCTATGCCGGCATGGTGGATTCGATGGTGACCCGAATCCGCGGCGAACTGGGCGAGGAGGCCGGCACGATTGCGACCGGCGGCCTGGCCCAACGCATCGCCCGGGAAGCCCAGACAATCGAGCGCGTCGAGCCCTTCCTTACCCTGGAGGGCCTACGCATCCTGTTCGAGAAGAATCGGTCCGCGACGTAGACCGAGCAAACCGGAGGCCCCATGCAGAATTTCAGTGTCGCCAACACGCGTAGCTTTGCGCTGATCGGACACGCGGCCGATGGCAAGACCTCCCTTGGTGAGAGCCTGCTGCACGTGGCCGGTGCCACCCCCAGCCTGGGCTCTCCCGCGGACGGATCGTCGGTTCTCGACACCACCCCGGAAGAGCTCGAGCGCAAGCACACCCTGACTTCCTCGCTATTCGGCTTCGGCTGGAAGGATCTCCATCTCACGCTGGCCGACACGCCAGGCGATCCGAACTTCCAGGGTGACGGGCAAGCCCTGCTGCACGGCCTCGATTCCGCGGTTCTGGTCGTGTCCGCCACCGACGGAGCCAAGGTAGGAACCGAGAGCATGTGGCGGGCCAGTGGCCGCGCAGGAATTCCCGTGATCGCCTTCGTCAACCGACTGGACAACGAACGGGCTGATCTGGATGCGGCCGTCTCCAGCCTGAAGGATCTGGACATCAACCCGATCAAGATCAGCCTTCCGATCGGCGAGGGTGAGGAACTCCGTGGCCTGATCGATCTGCTCGACATGAAGGCGGTGATCGACGGCAAGGAAGCGGAGATTCCGTCGGAACTCATGGACGATGCCCTCGAGGCGCGATCCGAACTGGTAGAGGCCGCCGCCGAGAGCGACGACGAGCTACTGGAGAAATACCTCGAGGACGGTGAGCTCTCGAACGAGGATGTCATGCGCGGCCTGGTTGGCGCGACACTGACGCGGAGCCTCGTGCCCGTGGTATGTGGAGCCGCCACCCGTGAGATCGGCGCGCTGACCTGCCTGCGGGCCATCGAACGCCTCCTGCCCTCTCCGACGGATCGCGGTGCCGCTTGGGCCGCCACCCTCGACGACGAGGAAATCCGGGTCACCGCGGAGCCGGGCGCGCCGTTTACCGCACTCGTGATCAAGACCGTGGTGGATCGCTATTCGGGGACGCTCTCGGTCTTGCGGGTGGTCTCTGGCACCGTCAAAGGCGATACCCCGGTGCTGAACGCCACCCGCGGCGAGAAGGAGCGGCTCGGCAAGCTCTTGCTCTTGCAGGGTGCGGAGCATGTGGACATTCCCGAAGCGGGCCCCGGAGATGTGGTCGCGGTAGCCAAGTTGAAGGATGTCCACACCGGGGATGCCCTGTGTCAGGAAAAGGGGGGCGTGACGCTCCAACCCATTCCGATCCCCCAAGGCGTCCTGTCCTACGCGATTTCGGCACCCTCGAAGGGCGACGAGGACAAGGTCTTCACCTCCTTGGCTCGTCTGGTGGAAGAGGATCCGACGCTCCACCTGGGTCGCGATCCGTCTACCGGCGAATTCCTGCTCACCGGCATGGGCGAGCTACATATCCGCATCACGGCCCAGAAGCTGAAGCGGCTCTACGAAGTGGATGTGGCGCTGAAGACCCCGAAGGTCCCCTACCGGGAGACGATCAAGGGGCGTGCGGAGCATGTGGAGGGCAAGCTCAAGAAGCAGAGCGGCGGCAAGGGCATGTTCGGCGTCTGCTTCCTGACCGTGGAGCCGAAGCCCCGAGGGGAAGGAATCGAGTTCTCGGATGAAGTCGTGGGCGGAGCGATCCCCCGGGGGCTGATCCCGGCCGTCGAGAAGGGAATCATGGAAGCTTCCGAGGCCGGCCCGCTGGCCGGATATCCGGTCGTGGACGTGAAAGTGCGCTGTATCGACGGGAAGCACCACTCGGTGGACTCGAACGAGATGGCCTTCAAGCTGGCGGGCTCATTTGGCTTCAAGGCCGCCCTGGAGCAGGCCAAACCGACCCTCTTGGAACCCGTGATGCGGGTGGAGGTGTCCGTACCCGGGGACTTCGTCGGAGATGTCATGGGCGACGTTTCCAGCAGGCGTGGAAGGGTCCAGACCACGGAAACCCGGGGCCATACGGCAGTGATCAAGGCGGAGGTCCCCATGGCCGAAATGCTGGAGTACGCGAGCGCCCTCACCAGCCTGACCGGTGGGAAGGGGGCGTTCCACATGGAGTTCGACCACTACCACGAGGTACCTGCAGGCGAGCGGGAAAAGATCATCGCGGCGGCCAAGGCCCAGGCTGCGGCAGAGGGGTAACACCGGGAAGAATCCGGTTGCCCCTCCCTGGCTCGTGACCCACAAGAAGAGGAGTGCACCGGCATATGCCCGGAGCTGAAGCTGAGACAGCGAAACAAAAGATCCGTCTGAACCTCTCGCCCCAGGCGGAGAAGTACGTACGGAGAGACGCGCCCATCGGGGTGCGCCGCATGGCTGCAGGCGGTGCCCTACCCCTCGAGCCCGTCGAACTCGCAACCGTCCTGTTTGCTCTGATCCACGATCCGGACGATGAGGTCAAGAGCAAGGCCCAGGAGAGCCTGGAGCAATTGCCCGAGAGCGTGGCGAACACGGTCGCCACTTCCGAAGCGCACCCTGCGCTTCTTTCCTGGCTGGCCCAGGCCTGGAAGGACGACGGCGACCGGACAGAAAGGCTGGCCCTCAATCCTGCGGTCGATGACCGGACGCTCGCCTACCTGGCCAGCCTGCCCCACCCGCGCGTGGTGGAAATCGTGGCCAACAACCAGCAAGCGATGCTGCGACACCCGGCCATCGTCGATTCCCTGGGCGACAACCGGCTGACCGGCCGCGCCACCATCGATCGGATCCTCACATTCCTCGGCCTCGACAGACCGAGCGGCGAGGTCGAAGAGCCCAACGAGGAGAGCGATCTTCCGCCGGTCGAAGAGATCACCGACGAAGCCGCTGCCGAAGCGCTTCGCGCGCTACTCGGCGACGATGCCAGCGAGTTCGATACCGACCTGATCCAGGAGGCCGAAGGCGAACTCGATGAGGACGAGACGTCCAACCTGTATGCACTCATCCAGTCGATGAACGTGATGCAGAAGATCAAGTTGGCGCGGATGGGCAACAAGGAGGCTCGCGGCCTGCTGGTGCGGGATCGCAACAAGCTCGTGAGCACCGCCGCCATCCGCAGCCCGAAGATGACCGACAACGAGATCGAGGGGCTGGCAAAATCTCGCAACATCGCTGACGAGATCCTGCGCATCATCGCCAACAACCGGGAATGGACGCGCAACTATCAGGTGAAGATCGGGCTGGCCACCAATCCGAAATGCCCTGTCCCGACCGCAATGAAATTCCTGAACTTCCTCCAGGAACGGGATCTGCGGAATATCATGAAGAGCAAGGACGTGGCGACGCCGATCTCGACACACGCACGGCGGCTGCTCCAGAAGAAGGGAAAGATCTGATGACCGAGGTGAATGCCAGGATCCTGTATTGGGGAACGCCCGGCGCGGGCAAGCTCTCCAATCTGAAGATGATCCACAGCAAGCTGCGACCGGATCATCGCGGGGAGATCGAGAGCCATCCCACCCGCATCGATCCCTCGGTCAGCTACCACTCCCTCCCGATCGAACTGGGCGATGTCGGTGGTTCGCGCACGCGCATCCGCATCGAGACGACACCCGGCTCGCCCGAGCATGCACCCACCCGGCGGCATCTACTCGACCGGGTCGACGGGGTGGTCTTCGTGGTCGATACCCAACGCGACCAGATCGACGCGACGCTGGCCAGCTGGGCCGAACTCCGCGAGATCTTGTCCGAGTACGGCCGCGAAGTCTCCGATGTGCCTCTCGTGATCCAATACAACAAGCGCGATCTGTCGGATCCTTTCGCCCTGGAGGAGCTGCACCGAAAACTCGAGCTCTCCGGTGTGGCGGCCTTCGAAGCGGTCGCAACCGAAGGCACTGGCATCCTTCCGACGCTGACGACCATCTCCAAACGTGTCGTACGAACCCTGCGCGAGCGTGGCCCCGAGTTGCCTGCCGAGGATGAGGCGTCGGATCTCGCAGAGCCGCTGACCGACTCCGCACCCTTGGTGGATTCCGATCCCCTGGCCGACTCCGATCCCTTGGGCGATTCCGGTCCCCAGCTCGACCCGCTTCCCACAGAGGGCCTGGATGCAGACCTGCTGGCTCCCGATGACGAGGAAGAGGACGACATCGAGGCCACGACGACTCTCGCGGAGAACATGTTCGAAGAATCCTTCCGCGAAGCCACCTCGGATGCGACCGCCGACGTGTTCGACGTGGACCTCGCCACGAGCCTCGAAGCGCCCGAAGATTCGAGTTCCGAGCCCGCCACGGTCGGAAGTTTCGAGATCGTCCAGGTCGGTACGGCAAGGGCCGACGGCCCTCGGGCCGTGGCCGTCCCCCTCGTCCTCCGGGACGAACGGGGTGAGGAGCGCAGTCTCGTTCTCAGTGTCCGCCTCGATCCGATGGAGGAGGCATAAACCCGTTCCATGCGCCGCGCAGTCGCCATCTACGGGGTCACCGAAGAGACCCTGACCCTGATTCCGATCTTGGAAGAGAATCCCGAGATCGAGATCCGAGGGGCCTACGACCCGGAACTTTCGACGGCCCGGGAGCGCGCGGCCGCCATGCATCTGGAACTGCGCTTGACGGACGATCTCGCGCTCTTCGGGCAGCCACTCCACGCGCTGATCGATAGCGGCAGCCTGCCCCCCTTCGCGGAGACGCATCCTGAGCTGGCTCAAGACGTCGAGCAGATCGTCTCTCCACTCACAGCTCGCTTGCTCTGGGGCTACGGGGTTTCGTCCGGTGATCGAAAGAGCGAACTGCTCCAGGCGCTGCATGAGATCGTCGAGTCGGTCAATCTCACAGTCGAGCCCCAGGAATTGTTCGGCCGCATGCTCGAAATCGCCATGAGCGTGACCGGTGCGGACGGGGGCTCCTTGATGCTGCTCGACACCGAACGAGGCGACCTCGCCATCCGAGTCGCGGTCGGCGTCGAACCGGAACTCTGGCCGAAGATCCGTGTCCCCCTCGGTGAGGGCATCGCGGGCAAGGTCGCGGCGGACGCGCGGCCCCTCAAAGTGCGTGGTCATGCGGATCGCGCCGACTTCCAGATCGTCCGGGAACGCTTCGACGTCGAGAGCGCCCTCTGCGTGCCGTTGATTCACGAGGGACGCGTTCTCGGCGTCCTGAACCTGCATCACGCAACCCGGCCCGATGCCTTCGACGACGACGACCTGGAATTTGCGGAGCAACTCGGCCATCTGGACGCCGAGATCATCCACCGAGCCCAGGAGCACGAAACGCTTCGCCGCGAGGCGTCCAGGTACGCCGCCGTGCGGGAAGTGCGCGCGGCCCTGGCCACGAGCGACGCCCTGGATGTCCGCCTGCGTACGCTATGCCAACTGGTCGCTCGCCGAGCCGGCGGCGGTATCGCCACCGCCTACCTCTACGATCCAGACGAAGACTCGCTTCGCTGGATCGCCACTTCGTTGGGAGGTGCCGGACTCGGTGCCGACTGGCGCGTGGATAGCGGCGACGGGATCGACGGCCGGGCCGCTCGCAACCGGCAACCCGTGCTGCTCCATGGTGTGGATGGACGGCTTGCCTACGCCGCCTTGCCCCTGCTCGCCGGTGGCGAGTTGGTGGGCCTGCTCGCCGTCCAGGCCGGCGCACCGGTGCCGCGCAGCCGTAGCTTGGAGGAGGCGCTCCTCGAGATGGCCGCAGCCGCCGCGGAATCGGTGGCCCAGGCCGAACGCGAAGCCCGCATGTCCGCCCATGCCACCAAGGTGACGGCCATCAACGAAGCCGGGATCCGGCTGATCTCGAGCCGGGAAATCAGCGAGGTCACGAGGCTCGCGACCTCTTCGGGGGCCCTCATCCTCGAGGCCGACCACGCCGTGCTGCGTCTACAGGATCCAGAAACCCGCCGCTATGTGATCCGCTCCTACTACGGCTCGGGCGATGGCCGAACCCAGGAAGCCCTCTTCCAGCTCGACAAACACGTCGCGGTCGCCACGCTGAAATCACGCCAGCCGCGCCTGATACGCCAGGTTGCCGAAGAGCCTGGCCTCGCTGAAGCCGGTGGTCGCTTCCAATCCGTTCTCTCCGCCCCACTCCGCCGAGAAAGCCGCGTGATCGGCACCTTGAGCCTGTACGACAAGGTCGCGCCGGATCAATTCTACGCGGGTCCCTTCAACGAGGACGATCTGCGCGTCTTCACCCGCTACGGATCCTACGTCGAACGAGCCCTGGAGAACGCCCTCTACTACGAAAGTGCAGGGCAACACCGCAACTTCGACGAGGAAACCGGGCTTCCGAATGGTGAGTACCTGGCCCTTCGACTGGACCAGGAACTCGCGCGAGCGGGAGACGAAGCAGGCCGATTGGCCGTGGCCGTCTGCCGGCTCGAGAACCTGGACGAGGTGCGCCGGGAAGGAGACGGGGTTCGCGCCGATCGACTGGTCCAGCAAACCGCTCTGGCCCTCCGCGAGCCCCTACGCGATTTCGACGTGCTGGCGCGCACCGGCGAAGCCGAGTTCACCATGCTGCTTCCCGACCCGGGCACTGCGCCGGAAGAGCGGATCACCGCCCTCTCCCGTGCCGTCGCCGACCGCATCTCCCGGGACGACCGGTTGAACCAACCCGTTCGCGCGGCCTTGGCGTTCGGCTACGCCCTGCACCCCGCAGACGGAACGGATCGGCAGGCACTTCTCAAGCGTGCCGGACATCCCCGAATCCGGATGGTTTGATCCGGGGCCTTCTCGAGGTCGGCCGGGGGATCTGGTAACCCGAACACCAGGCCATTGCACGCTAGCCTGCAGGGGATCGTCAAGGTCTTGGTTTCTTTCGAGGAACGTGGCTCGAAGATAGGATCACTGGTGCCGCCTGCGGGACCTGGAGGTTGGCCGGCTTGGGGTTCGCGGGGCTGTTGAGGCGGATGGGTTGGTTGTGAGGGCATCCTTCGATCCTGCGATGGGTCCTCGCTAGGCCGACGGGGAGGCGCGGCGCCTTGGCCCGCCTGGGTTGGGCGAAGGCCGGCTTGGGGCCGTAGGTCGGGTGGGCGGCATGCGAGTTCGTGGCCAGATCGAGGGAAGGAGTAGGCGCCTCTCGCTTGTTCTTGACATCAGAACCAAACAATGCCATTATCAACACCATGCTGCGTCGGACTCCTCAGCTCGATCTTCCCCTTCATGGTTGGGGCGGAAGGCGTGAGGGTGCCGGCCGCAAGCGTGGTCCGAACCCGCGAGTCGCCCACCTTCAGCGAGCACCGCTCGCGTCTCGGCATCCGTGCCATGTCACCGTGAAGGTCCGGCCGGATGTTCCGTCACTTCGCGATGGGCGGCTGGTGCGGGAAGTGGAGCGGTCCTTTGCCTGCGTGCTCGAGCGCACGGACTTCCGACTGGTGCACTACTCGATTCAGTCGAACCATCTGCATCTGATCGTCGAGGCCGGCGATGCGGGGGCGCTCGGAAGAGGGATGAATGCGTTGGGGTCTCGTCTGGCGCGGGCGGTGAACCGGGTCTTCGGGCGGAAGGGGCGTGTGCTGCTCGATCGCTTCCATCATGTGGTGCTGCGGACGCCGACCCAGGTGCGGAATGCGATGCGTTACGTGCTTCTGAATGCACGTAGGCACATGAAGACGAAGCCGAAGACAACGAGAATCGATCCCGCTTCGTCGGGGCGTTGGTTCGAGGGCTGGCGGAGCTCAGCCAGAGGGCTCGTCGCCCAGGCGCGGGAACGACCCGGAGGAAACGTGGTGGCGATTGCCACACCGCACACCTGGCTCCTGGCGGAGGGCTGGCGCAAGACCGGCCCCCTACTCGATCCGGCCGAGGTCCCAACCGTCGTCTAGCCGACCCACGAACCCGAGCCGGCCCCCGCTCCACCTATGCGGGCGAAGGCGCCGCGCGCACCCGTCGGCCACTCGGAAACGTCCCGAAGGATCGAAGGAACTCCCGAACCCCCCGACCGACCCCCCTCAACAGCCCCGCGAACCCCCAGCCGGCCAACCTCCCGGACCCGCAGGCGCCAGAAGCTATTCGCGCTCGGCCTCTCTCAACTCTAGCGATGCTGGATCTGTTCCGAGCTCAACCAAGCAGCTCCGAGAGCTTCCGATACGGAAGCCCGAGGGAATCGGCGACTCCCTGGCAGACGATTTCGCCGCGCCACAAGTTGGCTCCCTGCTCGAGCGCAGGGTCGGCGCCCACCGCAGCTTCGACTCCCTCTGCAGCAATTCGTTCGATGTACGGGAAGGTCGTATTCGTGAGCGCGAAAGTCGAAGTGCGCGGCACGGCACCAGGCATGTTCGCCACGCCGTAGTGGATCACGTCATGGAGCGAGTAGATGGGATCCGAGTGCGTCGTCGGGTGGATGGTCTCGATGCAGCCACCCTGGTCGACCGCCACATCGACCACCACCGAACCGGCTTCCATGCTTTGGACCATTTCCTCGGTCACGAGGGTGGGTGCGCGCCTGCCGTGGATGTAGACCGCACCAATGACCAGATCGCTCTCGGCGACCGCTCGCTCGATATTGGCCGGATTCGAGAAGAGCGTGTTCAGTTCGCCGCGGAAGATGTCGTAGACGTACGCCAGGCGTCGCAGATCTACGTCGAGAACCGTCACGTCAGCCCCGAGGGCGTGGGCGATGCGCACGGCGTTGATGCCGACGATTCCCCCACCGATGACCGTCACCGCACCCCGCGGCACGCCCGGCACACCTCCGACCAGAAGCCCCTTGCCGCCGCGGTTCTTCTGCAGGAGCGTCACGCCGATTTGCGCGGCCAGGCGCCCCGCCACTTCGCTCATCGGTGCAAGCACCGGAAACGTACCGTCCGCATGGCGAATCGTTTCGTAGGCGATTCCGATCACCTGGGCTTCGAGCAGGGCCTGCGTCACCTCGGGTGCAGCCGCAAGGTGCAGGTAGGTGAACAACACCTGGCCCTCGTGGAGGCGGGCGACTTCCTCGGGATTCGGCTCCTTGACCTTGACGATCATCGCCGGCTCGCTCCACACCTCTTCGGTGGAGACGAGGCGCGCGCCGGCCTGTTGATAGTCGTCATCGGGGAATCCGCTGCCCTGCCCGGCCCCGATTTCCACCGACAATCGATGACCGCGGTCGGTCAACATGCGCACGCCATCCGGCGTCATTCCGACGCGGAACTCCTGATCCTTCGTCTCCCTGGAAATGCCGATGTGCATGGGGTTTCCCTCGCCTCCGGGTCGCCGCCAGGGCGATCCTCTCAGGCCTTGTACGCTTCGATCAGGATATCCGCGATCTCGGGGCGAAGAATGCGCGGATCCGGATGTTCCCCAGCGCGAAGCTGATCACGGACCTTCGTTCCCGAGATGCCGTAGGGCTTCTCGTCAGGATGTCGCTCCATCAGGTCGACCCGTCCCAGCGACTCATAGAAGGCCGCAAAGCCGATCTTGCACGGTGTGAGGTGGAGCTCTCCCGGGAGATCGTCGAAGATCTCGTGGGCATCGAAGTCGCCCCAGATGGCTTCGCCGTCTTCGAAGGGCGCATCCGCGTGCTTGCGGCCCACGACGAGATCGCTGAAGCCGTAGTTCTGCCGGTAGATGGCGTGCATGACGGCCTCGCTCGGCCCACCGTAGAACATCTTGATATCGAGTCCGATCAGCTCGAAGACCTCGGGCAGGTCGTACCCCCGCTCGGCCCAGAGCGCCTCGTCCTTGTCCCCTTCGCCGAGCAGACTCTTGTTGCGAAGCTCCCGGTAGCACTCCATGCGCATGGATGCAGGGACGTCGTCTCCTTTCAGCTCTCCGACCAACGGGTTCAGCACGACGCCCGTGTAGCTCCCGTCGCGGGTCAGGCGCTCCGCGCCGGCGACGAGGGCGTACTCATGGGCCCGATGCAGGGGATTGCGCGTCTGGAATGCCAGCGCCCGCTCCCATTTCCGATCCCGGATCAAGGCTCGTACCCGGACCGGGGAGAGCATGAACTGGCCGTACTGCCGATTGATGGGCTGGGGCAGAACCCGCAGGCTTCCGCCCAGAAGCTGCGTGCGCGGGTCGCTCTCGACCATGCGTCCGCCGGGATGGTCGAAGCGTTCCGTACGGTAGACCTGCTTGACATAGCGATCCTTGTCGAATGCGTAGCAGCTCGGCCCGTCGACGATCGCGATGGTGTCCCCTTCCTCGGTCTGCACCGCGACGGCCGATGCGCCGGCTGCAGCCTGGGCTTCTTCATCGGTGACGGGCAGCGCCAGGGGGATCGTCCAGACATAGGACTTTCCACCACTGAGAATGACCCGCTCATCGAGCACCCGATTCCAGGTCTCCTCGTCCATCGGGCCTTCGAGCGGCGAGAGCGCGCCATCCCCGATTCGATACAGGGTCGAAAGATCCGCGCGGCTCACCCGCACGGAAGGCAGACCAGAAGCCTCGGCCAGGAACGCCTTGCGCTCGGAAAGGGGAATGGTGCAGTCGACGGGTGCGTCGAGGCCTCCGTGAACGGGAACGAGATCGCCTTGAGGCGTGCGGGACATGAGAACTCCTGATCGTGATGAAGAAACGTTGGCCGATCGGCCGGAAAAAGATGGGCGGCGGTAACGAGCAGCTACCAGACCGGAAAAAGGCCCTCACCGTCGATGGCCATCGGCCGGTCATCGTCGCCATCGAAGGGCCGGACCCACACCGAGAAGTGGACTTCCTTGTCCGAGGGCGTGGTCACGAAGACGGCATAGCCACCTTCGGTCGATGCCGTGGGCTGATGCTCCCAGGACGCGCCTCGGCCGAGCGGGTGACGCCCCGTTCCATCGGTGCGCATACGCCACAACTTCCAGCCCGAGCGGGTCTTTGCGCTGTAGACGATCCATTTGCCGTCGGGAGTCACACTCGGATGGCGGCCGCGCGTCAGCACCCGGGCCTGGCCGTCGGGATCCGTCAAGTCGAGCATGGAGATCGGCCCCGAGGCCCTATCCTCGACCGAAGCCCAGTACACCGCGCTGCCATCGGGTGAGCAGGAGGGAGCGAAATCGGAGGGGCCGTCCGTGATCGCCTCCGCCTTCCCCCCACCGGCCTTGCGACGGTAGAGCCTGCTTCCGCCTGATGGGAGGAAGGCCGCGAAGACGATGGCGTCCTCACCGCAGTAGCAAGCGTCGAGGTGACGGCGACGGGTATGGGTGATCGGAGTGATGTCCCCGGTGCGAAAATCGCGCTCGTAGATATGCGGCATTCCCCGGCGGAGACCGAGATAAAGGAGGCGTTGGTGATCGGCGGACCATGCCAGCGGGCGGGAGCCGCGGGGCGCCCAATCGGCGATCGAGACCACCCCCGTCCTCGGATCGAGCAGCGCCAGATGTCCAAGGGAAGAAGCCGCGCGCGTCTCACCGGATCCGTAGACGCCGAAGGCCTGGGCCATCTCATCGACGTTCAGCGTGTTCTGGCGTTTCCGGGGCCGAATGCCGGTTCGCGCGGTCCGAAGTTTCTCCTCCATCTTGTAGAACGCGTCGGCGGCCTGCTCGGCCTCCGTCATGTTCCGGTAGACGAGGGCGATCGGCGCCTCCGGAAGATCCTCGAAGCTGTACCGCGGGCCAGCGCAACCCAGGGCATGGGCTACCAGCAACAATCCGATCAGCCGCTTCACGGGGCCTCCGTGCTGAGCACGCGTCCTTCGAAACCACCTGTCGCTCGCTCATAGCGAAAGATGGCGATGTCTCGGACTCGGCGTTCTACCACGGAGATCACCAGATGATCTGCATCGGGGAACGGAAACAACGGTTCGAGGGCATAGGCTTGATCCATCTCGGAGAAGTACGCGCCAGCGCCTACGTGGGAGTGGTAGACCGCGGTCACCTGAACCCGTTCCTCTTTGGCCTGTTGCTGGATCCGCACGTAGTCCATCTCGTTCATGTGAAACGCCTCCCGTCCGTCGAGCGGATGGGACTGCGGGTCTTCCTGGTGCAACCGCGTCATTTCGTTGCGACAGCGGACCACCCTCTCGTAGCGACCGGCTTCCTTGCCCAGGAGGAGCCCGCAGCACTCCTCAGGAACCGTCTCCAGGGCATGGCCCCGAAGCTCGTTCCACACGATCGCGGGCACTGCCACCGGAGGCAGCGACCGTTCTACGTCGATGCGTCCGCTCACAGAGACCGATCTACGTCGATGCGTCCGCTCACGGCCCGTCCTGGGCAACTCGGCCCCTGCGTGGGACCGCGGCATTCTACGGAACACCCTCGGGGATTTCACCCGTCCCGCTGGTCGGGGCACTGTCCCCTGGGGGCAGACAACCCACTACCCACCGCTCAGCGCCTGGAGGATCTGCACCTGGTCCCCCTCGCGGAGGGGCTCCTGCAGGCCGCGTGCGCGCTCTCGATTGATGAACACCCGCAAGTGGGGCCGGAGACGATCCCGCTCATCCACCATGCGGAAACGAAGGCCCGGGTAGAGCCGGTCGAGATCGCGAAGCAGCTCATCGACGGAAGCGCCCTCCGCATCGACCTCCCCGGCGCCGGTGTAGCCTCGCAGCGGCTCGGGAATCGACACCTTCACGCGACGAACTCCACGGCCTCGATGGAGTACACATGGGGCAGGTGGGGAGCGATGCATTGCCAGCTGGCGCCCTCGTCCGCGCTTGCCCAGACGTCTCCATTGGTGGTGCCGAAGTACACGCCAACCGGATCGCGTTCATCCACCGCCATCGATTGACGCTTCACCGTGAGCCAGGCCTGCTGCGCCGGAAGACCCGCATCCTGGCGCTCCCAGCTCTTGCCAGCGTCGCGGGTGCGATAGACCGCCGGCCGGCCAGCCGGGCTCGTGCGTGGCCAGACGTCCGTACCGTCCATCGGAAACACCCAGGCCGTATCCGGATCCCGGGGATGCAGGGAAATCGGGAAGCCGATGTCCCCCACGTCCTTCGGCATGTTGTCACCGATCCGTGTCCACTGTTTGCCGGGCCGCTCGAGGCGGTAGATACCGCAATGGTTCTGCTGGTAGAGGACGTCCGGCGCCTTGGGATGCATGGCCAGGTGGTGGGTATCCTGGCCGGTCTCGGGGAACGGATCCGGCAAGAAATTCGCTTCCACACCGCCATTCAGCGGCCGCCAGTCCGCACCCGCTCGAAGGCTCTCGAACACCCCCCCGCTCGAGGTCGAGAGATACAGATGGGAGGGATCGCGTGGATCGATCCTCACCGAGTGGAGGGGCGAACCGTCCGGCGTCGATTGTTCCGCATCGTCCGGCTCAGCCCAGAGGTCCCAGCTCGCATGGTCGTTCCAGCCATCCACACCATCCCAGGTCAGGCCCCCGTCCTCACTGCGGAAGAGCCCTTCCGGCGCGGTCCCTGCGTACCAGACCCCAGGCTGATCCGCGTGGCCGGGCGTCAGCCAGAACACCTGTTCCACGGCCCGTTGGCGCCCGGCCGGCGAGGGCTTGGGAAAGGCCGGCGGACGCGTAGCCTCTTGCCAGTTCCTGCCCCCATCGGTGGACCGGAACACGGTCGGCCCCAGATGCCCTGCCCTCGCGGCGATCAGCAGGGTTCGACCGTCACGCGGGTCGAGGCAGAAGTGATGTGCCACGTTCCCCAGGAACACCGGCCCCTCGGTCGTCCATACCTCGCGGGCCGCGTCCGGCCGAAGGATCCAGGCGCCCTTCCTCGTCCCAACCAGGAGCGCGAGGCCAGGCCGATGGTGGATCTCGGCGTGGCGGCCCGGGTCGAGCGGCGACGCCTCTCGGGGAGGAGCATTCGCATCCTTCGCCGCGCTGCCGGAAGCAGGAGCACCATCGGGGTTCGCCATTGGAAACCTCATGGCGCCAGGATACGCAGCCTCGAGGGTTCGGAGCCAGGGAATTCAGGCGGAGCGCGCTGGCTCAGATATGCCAGGTACGGCCCGCTGCGCTGGCCCGCTCGACGCCAGCCTCGGCAGCCTGCCGACACAGGCCTTCCAAGCTCACGCTTTCGAGTGCTCCCTGGATGCGAGCTGCCAGATCCGGCCACAGAAACGTCGGACGCTCCGGAACTTCCCGATCTCTGGGCGGCGGACCAGGCGCCAGGGCATCTCCCAGGGGGCCCTCCACCGCCTCGACGATATCTCGCAGCGTCACCTGCTCGGCGTCTCGAGCCAACACGTAGCCGCCACCCGGCCCGCGTTTGCCACGCACCAGCCCGGCCTTTCGGAGGCGCTGGAAGATCTGTTCCAGAAAGCGTCGCGGGATCCGCTGGCGTTCACCGATCACGCGCACCTGCACCGGGCCCTCTTCCCCATGGTACGCGAGATCGAACATCCCGCAGATCGCGTATTGGCTCTGGAGGGAGAGACGCATCGCGGAAGACCTTGCCGCTCCCGGCGCCAACCCACAAGGCGCCCATGACGTCGATGCGATGGGTGGTAGTCTTCGATCGTCCCCGTTTCACCACCGCCGCACCTCCCACCGGCGGAAACAGTCGAAAGGCGTCTGCAGCATTGGCGGGCGAATGGGGATGTGTCGAAGCAAGCAGATCGAGTAGGCCCTGGACGGACAAGCCGCACGAGCGGGAACGTCGCGTCCGGCGGCGGAGGGACCGGCGAACGCATCGCAGCCTTCCTCGATGCCATTGCTGCCGACGCAGATCTCTCCTCGGCCCTGCGCCACCACGAGGTCCTGCCACCCCAGGAGCCCGATCTCGCCCCCGAACTCGAACTCCCGGTTCCGCTTCAGCAGATCCTCAAGACGCGCGGCATCTCCGCCCCCTACGCCCACCAGAGCCGTGCCATCCAAGCCCTGCGTTCGGGGAAGGATGTGGTCCTGGCGACGCCGACCGCCAGCGGAAAATCCCTCGTCTACAGCCTGCCTACGTTGGAGCAGGCACTCGCCGACCGCGACGCGCGGGCGATCTTCTTGTTCCCCCTGAAAGCCCTCGAACAGGATCAGCGGGCCAAACTCGAGCTGGACATCACCGCCCTCGGGTTGATGTCCCAGGACGACCGGCCGCGCGTCGAGATCTACGACGGAGACACCCCTCCTTCGCGTCGCAAGAAGATCCGCGAGAATCCGCCTAACGTCCTCATCACGACCCCGGACATGCTCCACCTCGGCATCCTCCCGCATCACCAGAGCTGGGATGGTCTCTTCCGCGGCCTGCGCCTCGTGGTCGTGGACGAGTTGCATACCTACCGCGGGATCTTCGGATCCCATGTCTCACAGGTCTTGCGACGTCTCTTGCGAGTCGCACGCAACCACGGATCGAAACCGCAGCTCGTCTGCGCATCGGCCACCGTGGCCAACCCGGGCGAGCTGGCCAGCAACCTGGCGGGACGCCCGTTCGAAGTGGTCGAGAGCGATGGCGCATCCCGCAGTCGACGTCACGTCCTACTCATGAATCCTCAGCTTTCGCCCTATACGGTGGCGAGCCAGTTGTTTCGCCTGGCCGTGGGCCACGGCTTGCGCACCATCGCGTTCACCAAGGCCCGCCGCGTAACCGAATTGATGCATACCTGGATCGTGCAAGGCGATCCGGCTCTGGCCGACAAGATCAGCTCCTATCGCGCGGGCTTCCTGCCCGAAGAGCGCCGGGAGATCGAACGCAAGCTCTTCAAGGGCGATCTGATGGGCGTGATCTCGACCTCGGCCCTCGAGATGGGGATCGATGTCGGCGGTCTCGATGTCTGCTTGCTGGTCGGCTACCCCGGCAGCCAGATCGCGACCTGGCAACGAGCAGGCCGGGTCGGGCGCCGAGACGAAGCCCTGATCGCGATGATCGCCCAGCCGGATGCCTTGGATCAGTATTTCGTCGCCCATCCCCGAGCCTTCTTCTCGGGGCGCTTCGAACACGCAGTCCTCGACCCGAACAACAGCCAGATCCTGGACGCCCATCTGCCTTGTGCTGCTGCCGAGGTCCCTCTCCGCGCCAACGAGCCGGCCTTTCAAGCGCCCGCGGTCCAGGCCTCCATCGGCCGACTCGAAGAGGCCGGCGAGCTCCTGAAGAGCGAGTCGGGCGATCGCTGGTTCGCGTCTCGCCGCAACCCCCATCGCCACGTGAGCCTGCGCTCGGCGGGAGCCAGCTACACCATCGTTCTCGCCAACCAACGAGACGGCAAGGGAAAGCCTCGGATCATCGGGCAGATCGGCGCCGGGAATGTCTACACCGAGTGCCACGAGGGAGCGATCTACCTGCATGCGGGACGCTCCTTCGTGGTCACGCGACTCGAACTCGATGAACGCCGGGTCACGGTCGAGCCGGTCGAAGCCGTCTACTTCACGAAGGCCATCTCGGAGAAGGAGACGGAAATCCTCAGCCGGGATCGCACGCGCCCCGCTGGCAACATCCGCCTCACCCAGGGCCGAGTCAAAGTCACCACCCACGTCACAGGTTTCGAACGGCGGCGGGTTCGCGGCCAGGAACTACTCGGAACCGAGCCCCTCGAGCTTCCGCCGACCTCGTACGAAACGACCGGGATCTGGCTGGAGATGCCCGACGAAATCCCGGGTGTACTGGAACGCGAGGAACGCCACGTGATGGGCGGCATCCACGCGGTGGAACACGCGGCTCTCGCCGTATTCCCCCTCTTCGCCCTCTGCGACCGCTTCGACGTGGCCGGCATCTCCTACACCCGCCATCCACAACTCGGCCGGGCGGCGGTGTTCTTCTACGACGGACACGATGGCGGAATGGGCCTTACCTCGAGCGCTTTTGACCGTATCGAAGGCCTGCTGGAAACCACCTACCAGCTGATCCACGATTGTGCCTGTGAGAGCGGCTGTCCCGGCTGCGTGCACTCCCCGCGCTGCGGCAACGGGAACCGCCCGATCGACAAGGCCGCGGCACTACGGGTTCTGGAGCTCACGCTCGGGCAGGAGCCGTTGCCCGAACTCCCGGACGAGGAAATCCGGCTCGCCAGCACCCCGAATCCCGCTCCGGAGGCCGAAGCCCAATCGGGCCCCGAGCCGCGACTCATCTGGTTCGACCTCGAGACCCAACGCAGCGCCAAGGATGTCGGCGGCTGGCATAACGCCCATCTGATGCGCATGGCCCTGGCCTGCACCTGGGATAGTCGGGAGCAAGCCTTCAAGACCTACCGTGAAGCGCAGGTCGACTCACTCCTCGCCGATCTCGCCGCCGCCGATCTGGTGATCGGTTTCAACTCGATCCGCTTCGACTACCAGGTGCTGCAGGGCTACACGGATGACGGCCTGCGGAACCTGGCCAGCTTCGACCTGCTCGAGGCCATCCACACGCGCCTGGGCTTTCGTCTGGCCCTCGGCCACCTCGGAGAGGAAACCCTGGGCGTCGCCAAGAGTGCAGACGGCCTGCAATCCCTTCAGTGGTGGAAGGAAGGCCGCATCGACGAGATCGAAAGCTACTGCCAACAAGACGTCGCCCTCCTCCGCGACCTCTTCTTCCACGCCCGCGACAAGGGGCACCTGCTCTTCCGCACCAAACGCGGCGAACGCGTCCGACTCCCGCTCGCACTCTCCGTCCCCGAACTCATCGAGCGAACCCGCAGCCGATCGAGATAGCGGGGACGTTCTTTCCGCTGTTTCCGTTATCCGATTTCCCCCTCCGCGGGAAACCGGATAACGGAAACAGCGGAAAGAACGTCCCCGCTTCCGCTTCTTCTAGTGGAGGGTGGGGTTTTGGCGAAGCCGGCCATCGAGGAGCTCGAAGTACAGGAGCACGAGCACGTGGCGAACCGAGGGCGCCAGGTGCGCGACGAAGCGATGTCCCTGCTCTGGCGTCTCGAATTCCACCAGGGCTTGAATCGCCCTCTGGATCTCCTCCAGGCGCCCGGAGACATCCTCACGGAGGAGATCCGCATCCTGCTCGAAGGCTTCCGAGATCATCTGCCGGTCAAAGAGCAGGTGGATCCCTCGTTCTCCGATCTCGAGCAGCTTCTCCGTGTTCACCTTGCGTAACCCCCGATCCCCGTTTCGGCGTAGGTGGCGCCCGAGTTGAGGGGGATTCGCGCCCAGGGCATCGGCTGCCTAGGTTCCCGGCCCCATGTTGCTCCGGCTCGATGACGTCTCTCGCAGCTTCGGCTCGCGCTCGCTGTTCAGCGGCGTGTCGTTGGAGGTAGGCGCAGGCGATCGCATCGGCCTGGTCGGTGCCAATGGCGCCGGCAAGACCACACTTCTACGCATCGCCGCGGGCGACGAAGCGCCGGATGCGGGCCGGCGCAGTGTCCGCCGCGGCGCCCGCGTCGGCATTCTCCGCCAGGAGATCGACCCGGCCCAGGACTGCACGGTCCGCGAAGAGACCGGCCGCGCCCTGGCCCATATCGAGGATCTGGAGCGGGACCTGCGCGAACTCGAAGCCCAGATGACCGAAGCCGGCGAAGTGAGCAGCGACCTGGCGGAGGCCTACGATGCGGCCAACGCCCGCTTCGAGCATGCGGGCGGCTTCGAACGCGAAGCGCGAATCGAACGCATCCTGGCCGGCCTGGGCTTCAGCGAAGAAGCTCGCGGACGCCCACTGCGAACCTTCAGTGGTGGCTGGCTGATGCGGGTGGAGCTCGCCAAGTTGCTGCTCGCCGAGCCGGATGTGTTGCTCCTCGACGAACCCACCAACCACCTCGACCTGCCCTCGATCCAATGGTTCGAAGAAACCCTGACCGCCTTTCGCGGAGGCGTGATCGTCATCTCCCACGATCGCACGTTCCTGCGCCGGCACGTGCGACGAGTGGCCGAACTCGCCCTCGGACGCTTCATGGTCTACCCGGGCGGCTACGACTTCTATCTCGAAGAGCGTGTACGCCGCAAAGAAGAGCTACTGGCTCGCAAGAAGAGCCAAGATCGGAAGACGGCGGAAACCGAACGCTTCATCGAACGCTTCCGTTCCAAGGCGAGCAAGGCGCGACAGGTGCAGAGCCGCGTCAAGTCCCTCGAACGGCAGGAACAGATCGAACTGCCGGACGAGGACAAACGGCGCATTCGCTTGAAGATCCCCGAGCCCTCGCGGGCCGGGGCCATTCCGATCGCCCTGGAAGACATCCACAAGCGATACGACGACAAGATCGTCTATGAAGGCATCGACCTCCAGATCGAGCGGGGCGACCGCGTCGCGTTGGTCGGGCCGAACGGTGCCGGAAAATCAACGCTGCTTCGGATCCTGGCGGGCGTGTTGCCTTTCGAGACAGGCAAGCGCGAGCTTGGCCATCGGGTCGAGGTAGCGTTCTACGCCCAGCATCAACTCGAATCCCTGGACCCGAAGCGCAGCGTCCTGGGGGAACTGGAAAGCGGTGCCGAGACGGGTGATGTAGCCCGTCTGCGTGGTCATCTCGGCGCGTTCCTGTTCAGTGGTGATGACGTGGAGAAACGTGTCAGCGTTCTCTCCGGTGGCGAGAAGGCGCGCCTCGCCCTGGCCAAGCTGCTGCTTCGACCTTCGAATGTGCTGGTGCTCGACGAGCCGACCAACCACCTGGACGTTCAAGCCTGCGAGGTGCTCGAAGAGGCGCTCGGCGGGTACAAGGGAACCCTCGTGTTCATCTCGCACGATCGTGCGTTCATCAACTCGCTGGCATCGCGCGTCATCGAGGTGGAAGACGGTCGGCTGCGCTTCTTCCCGGGAAACTACGACGACTATCTGCGAAGAGTCGCCGAGCCGAAGCAGACGAAGCCAAAGAAGGACGCACCCGAGGCGCTGGCCGCTGCGCCGCCCGAGCAGAAGAAACCGACGCCGCCCGAACCGGCTTCCAACAAGGAGCGCCGACGCGACGAACGCGAGCGCCGCAAGGCCCGGCAGAAGATCGAGCGGCGCATCGAGAAGATCGAAGCCGAGATCCTCGAAAAGGAGAGCGCCGTCTCCGAACTCGGCTGGAAGCTGGCCGATCCCGGCCTGTTCAAGGAGCCGGACCGCCTGCGCGGCCTGGAAGCCGAGCGCACCGAACTGGGAAGCGAAATCGAAGCCCTCTACGCAGAGTATGAACGCCTCGGTGCAGAGCTTGGCGCGATGGCCGATGCAGATGGCGAAAACGCGGCTGCGAGTTGAAGTTTCGAGGCCGGAAGGACGTCCATCCGGCGCGAGTTGACGGCCCGGGGACCGCCCCGTAGCCTCCTCCGGCCTGTGCCCAGGTGGCGGAATTGGTAGACGCGCTAGACTCAGAATCTAGTGTTCGCAAGGACGTGCTGGTTCGACTCCAGTCCTGGGCACCACTGAAACCGCTTGATTTCTCAAGGTTTCTGGCCACCCAAGCAAGGCCGACACGTTGCAGATCACTAGAAAAGGAATCTGGTGGTTGACACAAGATCGGCACACCTCGAAATGGGGAGCCCGGGGCGTGGTTGCAGGCGAATGGTGTGTCCTGGGTTTTCGGAGGCGAACAACTGGACCCTGCTGCCGTTCACGATGCGTGCCGTAGTTCATACTCCACGGGTGAGACCATGCTGTTCAGCGGGGCGATTCTGCTTGACTCGCACCGAATTTGAAGCATAAATGGCTTTTTCTCGGGGAGCGGTATCTGTTGGCAAGAAACTCAGCGTCGCGTCTTCTATTGGCAAGCATGATTCTGTTCTGGTCCCAAGGGGCCGGCGCCGTGATCTCGTTTATTCCCACGTACGTGGAAGATTTCAATCTCGACAGCGATCCAGCAGCGAGCGGGTTCGCCGACGCAGTATTCGTGCATTCGACAGATCTGCTGCCTACTAACAATGCCGTGTTCTTTCAGGCTGGAGAGGGTGTTGTCTCGCTGGCCGGAGAAGCTCAGCATTCGCTGTTCTTGCAAGGTGGTCTAGGGACTGGGCACACGATCACCTTCACTCTGGCGCCTGGAGAAGTCGTTACCGAAGCTGCCATCTATCATGAACCCTTCCTGGACTCAGGCAGAATCACATGGTTCGGAACATTGGGAACGTTTTCTGTCGAACCGATTCCAAGCATCAGTGACATGGCATTTGCATGGGCGGCCGGGTTGAACGCGGTCGCCCTTCATGATTCCTTCTATGCAGCACCGACAGACATCGGATACATCACCGGCGTTCAGCTCAACGGTCACGACACGAACTGGGATCATTTGATGATCAAGACGGAGGTTGGGGTTCTCCCGGCGCCTTCTTCTGGCTGGCTGCTCCTCTCGTCTCTTGTTGGCTTTCTCAAGATCAGCGGCAAAGGTCGATCCAGCTAGAAGCGGGCGAGGCCTTTCAGCCGGCAGTTGGGCGGGCCAGGAGTTCGGAGTCAACCCGAGTCTTGACGGCTTGGCGATCGATCCAACCCCTGCTGCTACGATGCTGCAAGAGCTGCCGCGTTCTCGGCCGAGGGCTCTCATCCTGTAGGCTTCGTTAGTCGGCGTGAACCGCGCATCCTCTCGCCATACAGGAATCTCCAAGGGATTCGGTCGTGAAACAAGGGCGAATCAGCCAGACGGCTCTCAAGGTTGCGCTTGGCTTGATCACGTTGAGCGTGAAGGACGACTGGGCGCAACGGCTTCCTCTTGGTCTGGCAGAAATCAGCGAGCGCCTGCTCCTGGCCTCGGGGTCACCGGGCTACGGCCCAGGCCTGATGCGCGCATCGAAGAAGCAGTGGATGGTCCGCGTCTACCAGATCCAGGATCACATGATGCCGGGGCAGTGGGAAGGCTTCGGCCATCGCAAGATCTTCGTGCACCAGCAGGTGGAGGCCGCGATAAGGCAGGGCGCGCGACAGGTGCTGGTCCTCGGTGCTGGCTTCGACACCCTTTGCCTGAGACTCGCGCCGCAACACAGCCACGTGCGCTTCTTCGAGATCGACCATCCCACGACCTCTGCGGCCACGGCCAGAGGAGTCGCCATAGAGGGTCAGCCGGCGAACATGATTCAGATCGCGGCCGATCTCGGCGAGCGTGCTCTCTCGAGGGTGTTGTCGGAGGACGGTCGCTGGCAGTTCTCACAGCCCTCGGTGCTCGTGGCAGAGGGCCTCTTCCAGTACCTGACAGACGATGAGGTGCGAGGTCTGCTGAGTGAGACGGGCGCCTGCACTTCGCCAGGAAGCCGGATCGTGTTCACACACACGATCCCCGGTGAACGAAAAATCCTCTCGGTCCTCGTGCGCCTCGTCGGAGAGCCTTGGAAGTCCGCCGTCCGCAGCGAGGATCTACCCGAGTACATCGACGGTACCGGTTGGGCGATGATCTCCGACATCGACACCGAACCGGCGCACGGGGTCGAACGCTACGCGGTCGCTGAGCGGCGCTGACTGATCGGTCGCGAGTCTGATATGCAGGGCCATAGCGAGCAGGACCATCCATCAGGGAGTCGTGATCGCAGGCAGGGGACCTGGGCTTCCCAGCCCTACATGCCGGAACTTTGCCGCCGCCTGCCGCCCGCCCACTTCGGGCCGCGCCAAGTCCGCGGTTTCGCAGAGTGGCGTCCCCAACGGGACTCCAACTCGTGAAGAAGCGTCGCAAGTCCGCGAGAAACAAGGACTCCGACGAGTAGATGCTTGTCGCCCAATTGTCGCCGGGCAGGCCTGAGAAGCCTGAGGCTTCCATGACCCAGGGCGCACGCATCGTGAACGGCAGCACGAGTCCAGTTATTCGCCTCCGCGAAACCCAGGACACGACAGAGTCTCCCGAGAACCCGGAGGTTCAGTCTCCAATGGAGATGTCGGCTTGTGCGGTGGCATGCCAGTTCCCTAGCTTGGGGACCAACCAAAGGCCGGCGGCGGCCCCCGGAGCGATTCAGGTCGGCTCTCAAGGAGAATCCCCTGACGGCATTGTCGAGGCCACTCGCGAGACGACTGGTCCTCCCGTGGATCCTGTCAATTGCCTCGGGTGCCTGGGCCCAAGCCAGCCTGATCGGGATGGGTCACCTCCCCGGCGGCGACTCGAGTCTCGCTCTCGCGGTTTCCGGAGACGGAAGTGCCGTCGTAGGACAAGCCTGGATCGGGGGGAGTTGGTCCGCGGTTCGCTGGACGAGAACAACGGGCCTCTCAGCGATCGCACGTCCACTCAGCAAAGCCCGTGCAGTCTCCCATGACGGGTCCGTAGTCGTTGGATACCAGCATCGTTCCGGCGCCGTGAGCACCAGGGAGCCATTTCGATGGGAAGCGCCCGGCCCCGCCATCGGCTTCGGCCACCTCGTGGGCTCGGGATCCAGCGAAGCCAACGGAGTCTCCGCCGATGGAAGCGTGGTGGTCGGTAGAGCGTACTTTCAGACCCTCCAGCTGGGCTTCCGTTGGAGCGCCGGCTCGCTCTTGCCGTTGGCGGATCTTCCCCTCGGTCCGTACGAAAGCGCGGCGACGGGAGTGTCAGCTGACGGCAGCATCATCGTGGGCGCGGGCACCCGCCCCGGATACGCGGAGGCCATGTATTGGTCTGCTCCCCACAATTCGCCTTTTGGTCTCGGCGTCCTCTCGCCTCGGGCACCCTTGAGCGCCGCCTACGCGGCTTCCGCCGACGGTTCCACCATCGTCGGGACCAGCAGGGTCTTTGGATTGGGGGAACAGCCCTTTCGGTGGCAGGCAGGTGTGAAGCGCACCCTTGGCTACCTGCCCCCCCGCTCGGGACACGCCGGTGCGGCGTTTTCCGTATCCGCTGATGGCTCGGTGGTCGTGGGCCGCAGCGATGATTCGGGTCTGGATGTGGCGTTCCTCTGGACGGAGGAGCGCGGTATCGAGCGCGTGAGCGAACTTCTCGCTGCACATGGGGTCGATACGAGCGGTTGGATCCTTCGGTCAGCCCGAGGCGTCTCCGCCGACGGTCAGGTCGTGGTCGGCGATGGCGTCAATCCCAACGGTAGGGCGGAGGGCTGGATTGCCTTCCTCCCGCGTCCCTGTGCCGATGGCGAGGACAACGACGGCGACGGTTTCACGGACTTTGCCGGCGGTGATCCCGGCTGCTTCAATGCCGGCTATTTCACCGAGAGCCCTCAGTGCCAGGACGGAATCGACAACGATGGGGATGGAAAGATGGACTACGACGCGGGCCTCTCCGCCAATGGGTATGCGGACCCCGCTGGGCCTAACCCGTATTGCGTCGGTAGCCCGTGGAGGATTTTCGAGACACCTCCTACGTGCGGCCTCGGCGCCGAGCTGGCTCTGCTGATACCGCTGATGTTGGCGTGGCGTTCTCGAAAGCTGGCAGGTCGAACGGCGGCATAGGTTTGCGCGGGAACACCCCCGAGTTGCCTCATCGTATGCTTTCGCCCTGCCCTAGCTGCGGTCATCCGCTTCCGAGCAATAATCCGATTGACTGGCACCTCGACGCCCTCGAACGCGGTTGCCACTGGTCGTGCGCTGCGACGGTGCTGCGGGCGTGAGCTGCACCACTGACCGCGTAGCTCTGCATCGACTCCAAGTGTAGACGCTCACTCAGAAGCGTAGAAATCTGATCATTTGGCCGGGGGGCGACGCAGCCCGCCGTTCCGGATTCCGATTCAGATCTTCCGGGTCGAAAGGTCCTTGACCCAGGGCGAACGCCCTCCCGGCTCGACCG
>JAAETT010000061.1 GCA_024228115.1 bacterium | reverse complement strand
TCCGGTCGAGCCGGGAGGGCGTTCGCCCTGGGTCAAGGACCTTTCGACCCGGAAGATCTGAATCGGAATCCGGAACGGCGGGCTGCGTCGCCCCCCGGCCAAATGATCAGATTTCTACGCTTCTGAGTGAGCGTCTACATACGCCTCGATGGCGCGCTCCGCGATGCGCCATTGGTGGACCTCGTCGGCACCGTCGGCAAAGCGAGCCCAGCGGGCATTGGTCGCCATGTCGGCCAGGGGTGTGTCCTTGCTGTACCCCAGGGCACCGTGAACCTGAATGGCACGGTCGACGATGCGGCCAAGCGAGTTGGCGACGAAGTGCTTGGCCATGGAGACCTCACTCTTGAAGTCGTGACCGTTGTCGATCTTGTAGGCCGCGTGGAGGACCATCAGTTTCGACTGGTATAGCTCCATGGTCGAGTCGGCAATCATCCACTGAATACCCTGCTTCTCGGCCAACAGGGATCCGTGGGCGAATCGGTTCAGCGATCGCTCGATCATCATGTTCAGCGCGATTTCGGCCTGGCCGATCCAGCGCATGCAGTGCGCCAGTCGTGCGGGGCCCAGGCGGGCCTGCCCCAGCCGATGCCCCTGGCCCTGACCGCCGAGCATGTTCTCCTTGGGCACCTTCAAGTTCGTGATCTTGATCTCGCAGTGGTTGTGGCCACCACTCATAGTCTCCACATCGCGCAGGATGTCCCAGCCCTCGGACGGGATATCCACCAGAAAGGCGCTGTTGCACGCCTGCGGGACCTCGGGATCCTCTTCCGTACGCGCGATCAGAATGGCGAACTGAGCTCCGGTAGCGCCCGAAATGAACCACTTGTGACCGTTGATCAGCCAGTGGTCGTCCTTCTCGACGGCCTTGGTCTGAATCAAGGTTGGATCGGATCCGGCGACATCGGGTTCGGTCATCGCAAAGCAGGAGCGGGCGACGCCCTTGCATAGAGGTTTCAAGTATTTCTCGGTCTGCTCGGGCGTGGCAAAATGCAAGAGCGTGTGCATGTTGCCCTCATCCGGAGCCTGGGCGTTGAGTGCGAAGGGGCCGAAGCGCGTCTTCCCCGCTTCGGCCGAAACGCTGGCCATGGCCACATGCCCAAGCCCCATGCCTCCGAACTCCTCCGGCATGTGAGGCAGCCATAGGCCCCACTCCTGGGCGGCCTGACGCATGTGGATGACTTCCTTGACAAGGACTTCTCGCGAGTCCTGGTACGCGGCGATCTTCTTCTCGGAGGGGCGAACGACGTCATCCAGGAATTTCCGGACATGGTCGACGGCAATCTGAACGTCCTCGGGAAAGCTGAAATCGATGGCCATGAGGTCTCCTGACGGTGTCGCACGCCGGGCCGAAGGTTCGTGCTCGGGATCCGGTAGCGGGGGAGGTGCGTTTTAATGCACGTGCATGATAACCTTTCATGCGAATCGCGTCATCCTCGGGCTGAGCGATCCAGCTCGAGTCGACGCGTGACATCTCGCCCCGCCAGCGAGCGATCAAGAGGCGAAGATTGGAGAGCGGAGTGCCGCGCGACTCCGAAGAGACCCGTGCACAACTGATTCGCGCCGGAGAACGCCTCTTCGCCGAGCGCGGCATCGAGGCCGTCTCCTTGCGGGAGATCACGCGGGAGGCAGGGCAGCGCAATGCCACAGCACTCCAGTACCACTTTGGAGACCGGCGCGGCCTGGTCCTCGCGATTCTCGCGAAACACGCGCCGCGTGAGGAAGCCCAGCGCCACGAGATGCTCGACGAACTCGAAGCGCGTTCCGGGGTGAGCGCCAGGGAGTGGGTACAGGCGCTCGTCGTGCCCGCCGCGGCGAAGCTCCTGGATCGGGATGGAGGGCGCGACTATCTCCGCTTGATCGCCGAGCTGATGAATCGTCCGGACCCGAAGTTCGATCGCAAGTCGCTGGAGGATGGTCGCAGCAGCGTCAACCGATGGCGAAAGCAGGTCGCCCCTCTGATGCCGGGACCATCGGTCGATCGTCTGCACCGCCGCTTCACCGCATTGCGAATCATGTACTTCGAACTGGCACGTCGCGCAGAGTCATCGCGTCGCCGCGACGATCGACTCTTCGCGAGTCACCTGACAGATTTGATCACCGCGATCTTGCTCAGCCCGTCGTCGGAGGAGACAAGCGAGCTGCTGCGGGAAAGAAGGCGCTAGGCCGCGCCGAGATCCGGGATCGCTGAGCCGTGAGCGGCCACGACCTGATCGATCACCCGACGAAGGATCGTTCCCTCCGGGGCTTCCACGGCCTCGGCCACGGGCGGAGTTGGAGCCAGCGCGGCGGCCAGTGTGGCTTCGACGCCTTCCCGGAGCCCGCTGAGCGCGTAGCCCCCTTCGAGGATGAAGGCGAGGCGACCGCCGCAGAGGTCATCGGCGGCCGCACGCACGGCGCCGGCCATCGCCAGATAGCCCTCGGCCGAAACATTCATCTCCGCCAGCGGGTCATCGCGATGGGCGTCGAAGCCGGCCGAGATCAGGATCAGCTCTGGCTGGAAGGCTCGTGCCGCGGGCAGCACCAGACGTTGCACGGCGCCCACGTACTCGGTGTCTCCGCTACCCGCCGGAAGCGGGATGTTGAACGTGGCGCCTTCGCCCCGGCCGATGCCGACTTCGCCAAAGCTCCCGGTCCCCGGGTAGAAGGGGAACTGGTGGGTCGAGACGTAGAAGACGTTCGGGTCGGTTTCGAAGCTGTGTTGGGTGCCGTTGCCGTGGTGCACGTCCCAATCGAAGATCAGGATCCGCTCGATGCCTTTGTCCCGGGCCGCGCTTGCGGCGATGGCGACGTTGTTGAACAGGCAGAAACCCATCGCCCGGTCGCCTTCGGCGTGATGGCCGGGGGGGCGCACTGCGGCCAGGCCGCTGGTGAAGTCACCGCGAACGACGCCGTTGACCAGATCGACGCAGCCGCCCGCGGCCAGGCGAGCGGTTTCGAAGCTCGCGGCCGAGACATAGGTGTCGGCATCGAGCCGCGCCGGGGCCTGGCTCGCGGCGGTCTCCACCTCTCGGAGGAGGTTCTCTTCGTGGATCGCGAGGATCTCCGCGGGCTCTGCAGGTCGTGCGGGGATCGGCAAGAGCTGCTCGCGGAACGAGTTGATGGCTTCGGAGACTGCGGTGAGACGCTCGGGTCGCTCCGGGTGGCCTTCCGGCCCGCAATGGTCCTGGTAGCGGGGATCCTCGACGATCCCGACTCGGCGCGAGGGAGGGGACGATGCTTGCGACGTCGCGTCGTTCGCTTGGCTACCGGCCCTGGGCATGTCGTCGGGTGCGAACAACGCAGGTTCGCGAGCAACGTCCCCGGCTAGGTTTCATCCGAATCCCGCTTCTCGAGGGCTTCGACGAGCTTGTCGAGGCGGGCGTTCATCGCATCGAAATCGGCACGGGTGGGTAGATCGAGGATGCGGACGACCCGCTCGAGCGTGCGTTGCACGATCGCCTCGAGATCCGGCGGCGAGAAGGCGATCCAATCCCGACGTTCGCCGTTGGCGTCGGTTTCGCCCTCGCCCTGCTGGCCGAGCATCCGCCGCATGCCTCGCTGGAGTTCCTCGACGTTCTCGCGGGCGTCGTCGGCGCTGCGGCGAAGCGCATCGTAGAGAGCATCGCCGCCCTTTTGGAGCAGCTCCTGGAGGAGGTTGCCCGGCATCGCGCGCCCGCCGCGTTCCGTATCCACCAGGATCTGGGAGAGCGTCACCGAGGTGATGTCTTCGCGGGTCTCGTTGTCGATCACCTTCACTTCCTGGTTGTTCTCCAGGAGTTCGGCGATGCCCTTCAACGTGATGTAGCGGCTCGTCTCGGTATTGTAGAGCTTGCGATTGGCGTACCGCTTGATCAGGACGGCCATGGGCTGCTCAGCATCTCGGCGGGGTTCGGTCACATTGCCCCGGGGGTGTGAGGGGGCCGGACGTTAGCAGACCCCTCCGGACTTTCATCCACGGCCGGATCAGCCTTCGACGGCGATTTTCTGGACCCGGGGGACCGGCTCCTTCGGGGCTTCTTCGTGGAATTCGGTGGGCTCTTCCTCGGACGGGCGCACGCCAAGCTCCCAGAGCAGCTCCCGAACGCCGAGAAATGCTCGCAATACGCTGCGGGCGTCGGGCTCGGTGTGGCTTCGCTCTTCCCAGCGGCGGATCTCCGCATCGAGGGCATCGGCCACGGTCCGGAGCAGAGAGGCCCCGTCTCGAACGGCTTCGGGCTCGACGAAACGGCGTAACGCCTCCAGGCCCTGGCCCAGGCCGGCGGCCGGGGTTTCCTGGGCAATCCGGCCGGTGGCGGCCAGCGTTGCGGCGTCGAGCAGGGCTGCCAGAGCGGCGGCGCTTTCAGCAGCGGCGCTCTGGGCATGGAAGCGGGCCTGCGCGAGGGCTTCCTCGACGCTGGCCGGCGGCTCATGGGGCGGAATGCGGGTGGCATCGTCGTTCATCGGGGCCTTCGTCAGGTAGGCATCGGATCGAAGAGCGCCGATTCGATGCGGCATAGCGTGTCGAGATCATGAACATCGCGGGGCAGCTCCGGCACACGACGCACGAAGGCGTCACCGGTCTCTGCCCAATGAACGAGGGGCTCGGTTCGCACCGCATCCCGTCGGACGAATTCAGCGTAGCCTGCGACGCAGCGTCGCGCCGTCTCCGTGGCCGCTCGCTCGAGTCGAGGGTCGAGCCCTTGTCCGACCAGCGCCGGCCCCACTTCGTTCCAGGCATCGCTCCATTCCAGGCCGCGGGCGAGCGGCTCCGGGCTGAGGCGTAGACGATTGAGGATTACGCCGCTCGTCTGCGCACCGAGTTCGTCGAGACGCTCGGCCAGCGCGATGGCCTGCTCTACCTGTCCGCGCCCCGGGCCGGCCGCCAGAAGGAAGGCCGTGGTGCCGCCGAACAACAGCTCCCGAACGTGGTCCGCGCGGGCGCGGAAGCCCTCGGAGAGTTCTTCGAAGAGCAGCAGGAATTCGGCCAGATCTTCGATGAAACCCATCCCGGAGATTCGCTCGATCACCCGGAACAGGGGTTCGGTCCCTCGCTGCAACAAGCGCAGACCGAAGCGCCCGGCGCTCATGGCAGGGTGGACGAGGTGACGCGCAACGCGGCTATCCACCAGGCCGACGAGGCGTTCCGGCGCTTCCAGGAACTCCAGGGCATGCTGGGAAGGCGGCGTGTCGAGGACGATGACGTCGAAAGCACCGGACGCCACGAGCTCGTCGACCTTCTCCATGGCGGAGTACTCACTGCTGCCAGCCAGGGCGTCCGACACATGCTGGTAGATGGGGTTCTCGAAGATCCGATCGCGGGTCGCGGTATCTCGGGCGAAGCGCCGCACGAGATCGTCGAAGGTGCGTTTCGTATCGAGCATCATCGCCGAGAGCGAACCCTCGGTGACGCCCAGCTCGCCTAACGTTTGCCGGGGGACGGGCTCGGGCTCGGGTCCGAGCCCCGCGAGCCCCATCGCGTCCGCCAGGCGTTTGGCCGGGTCGATGGTCAGTACGAGGGCGTTGGCGCCGCGGCGCGCGGCACCCAGCGCCAGGGCGGCAGACAAGGTGGTCTTGCCCACGCCGCCGGAACCCACGCAGGTGACGATCGGATGCTCCTCGAGCAGGCTGGCGGGGGTCGCGATCACGGCAGGGGCTCGGCGGGTTCGACGAGTGCGGCGGCGAGCGTCTCGAGCACGCTCTGGCCACCACCGTCCACATCCAGGTTGGGGAGCCGGACGAAGGGCAGGTCCGTGCCTTTGCGCAGTTCGTCGATCGCTTCGTGATGAAGCGAGGCTCGCTCGATCCGATGCCCGACGCAGTGGGCGAGGGTGGCCGGAGAGGGCAGACCGTTGGGCGATGAGGGGAGGGAGGCCAGGCGTTCCGGCAGGTCCAGGAGTTCCGGCGGAACCGGCTCGGCCTCGGTGGCGTTGATCACGACACGATCGATGGCGATCCCTACCTCGTCTCGGGCGCGCGACACCAACTCCAGGGTTTCGCGGACGGGAAGCTCTTCGGGAAGGGTGACGGGTAGCAGGAGCGTGTGTTCGGGATCCCGGACCATGTCCTCGACCCAGCCCGCGTGTCGCTGGAGCGGCCCTGCCCGGACGGCCGAGACCACGACACTCGGAACATCCAGGAACGTGAGGCCGTGGCCCGTGGCTGGAGCATCTACGATGAGAAGGTCGATGTGTTCTTCGGAACCGGCGGGCGGCTGGAGCAGGTGCCACACCTTGCCGAGGGTGATGAGCTCTCGCCAACCGGGTGCTGCGTCGAGCAGAGCATGGAAGGCCGGCTGATCGAGGAGGCGCGTGACCAGCCCCGGTATGCGGAGCTGAAGACGGAGGTACTCGGCCAAGGCCGCATAGGGCTCCATCTTCATCACACTGGGGCCGCAACGAAGCTGCCTTCCGGCGTGGCCCACCGGAGGCTCAGCCTCACCGAGCAAGCGCGGAATCTCCTCATCCCGCCCGGTCTCCACCAGGCAGACCCGGAGGCCTCGTGCGGCCGCGCCTAGAGCCAAAGCCGCGGATACCGTGGTCTTTCCCGTCCCACCCTTACCCGTGACGACGATCAGGCGGCGGCTGATCAGGGGTCTCAGCGGGCTGGCGGACGAAAGCGATTGAGCCAAAGGGTCCTCGGTCGAATGGAGCAGCGGAAGCCGGCTCGGGGTCTAATCCCCTCAGGGGCCTGTCGGGACGGCTCAAGCGCCCCTCTGGCCAAGCCGAAACGACCCGCGGAGACGTGGTTTTCCGGAAGGTTGGCGAGGAGGCGGCCCGCGTTGGGTTGGAGCGAACGGACCCGCGCCGATGAGCGGCGCAGACTAGCACCCGAGCCCATGGGGCGCGGGATCGAGGGGACGGAATTGGCGGGCGGTACCGACAAGCCTTCCCCGCTGTCGTCGGCAGGGCTTCGGCGAGCCGCGGCGGTGCGCGAGCGGGAGCCCCACCTCCGATGATCCTGGCATGCGGCCAATGTGGTACCCGCTTTCAGCTCGATGAGCGGCGCATTCCGACTCGGGGCGCTCGTGTGCGCTGCTCGAAATGCAACAACGCCTTCTTCGTACGCCCGCCGGAGGTGGAGGCCGAGACCACGCTCCAGGGCGTCGTGGCCGATGCTGTCGAGGAGGCCATTCCGGCCCCGGAACCCGAGCTGGAGGGTGAGGCTCCCGGCGATCTCGATGTGACGAACCCCGGGCTCAGCGAGGCGATGGAGGCCGTCGGCGAAGTGCCGCCGGACGAGTGGACGTTCAACGACGAGCATCCCGATTCGCCGGACGCGGGCCCGGCGGCGACAACCGCAGCATCCAGTGACGAGAGCGCATCGCTCTTCGGGGAATCCGCAGATCTCGATAGCGAAGACCCTCTGGAAGCGTTGGCGCGGGAGGTCGGCGGGTCGACCGACGCAGCTCCGGTTCCTGCTCTGGACGTAGCTCCACAAGAGACGCACGGGCTTCAAGACGCCGAGGAAAGCGAGCTCGGGGAGCTGGGAGATCCGGCCGAATGGGATTTCCTCGAGGATTCGGTTCCGGCCCCACCGCCTGAAACGAAGGTACAAGAGCCTGTCCCCGCGATCGAGGAGCAGGGCCCCACCACTCCTCGGCGTCCCGTGTTGTCGCCGCGGGTCAGGGCCGGACTGGAGCGCGCCGCCAGCGGGTTTAGTTGGATGCTCTGCATCGGGCTGATCCTGGCCGGGCTGGGCCAGACCCTCCGAACAGCTGCCCGGCCGGCGGCCACAACGCCGTTCCTGCAATCGGAGTTCAGCGGTGTCGAGGTCCGGGCCCTGGTCGCCCGCAACCTCGAGAACCTGCACGCGGGCCCGATCCTGATCGTCAGCGGCGTGGTCGAGCCCCGTCGCAGCGGGCCTGCGGGGCTGCGAGTCCAGCTACTCGATGCGAACGGACAGCCGCTCGAAGGCGCCGTCGCCTGGGCCGGGCCGGCTCTGGCTGAACGAGTGCTTCGGGAACTCGATCCCGGCCGTCTTCGAGAAGAGCAGGGCGCCGGCAGTGATGACCTGCTTCACGGGGGGGCCTTCGACGCCATCTTCGCGCGGATCCCGCCCGGCGCCCGGGGTGTGGCCGTGATGCCGGCGGCGCGAACCGAAGCTACGGTGCCCTTCGAGCCCGCTGGGACCGATCCTCCTCGGATCGACCCTTCGGTCGATCCTGCTGCTACGGGGCGTCCTCGCCCTCCGTCACCTTCTCCTTCTCAGGAGTGACGTCGATCTCATCGCCCGAGACCCCGCTGCGGAAGCCCTTGATCGCCTTGCCGAGACCGCTGCCGATCTCTGGCAGCCGCCGTGCACCGAACAGGACGACGACGATCACGAGGATGACGAGGAGCTCGGGGAACCCTAGACCAAACATGCCCCCGAAGGTGCCTTTCGCTCCACCCGCGGTCAAGGCGCCATGTCGGCCTTCCCGTCTGCACGGGGGGTGCCCGGCAGGAGAGTGAGTAGAATCACGCCATGTCGAAGATCTTCAAAGCCTATGACATCCGGGGCGTTTTCCCCGACGACCTCGACGCTGGTGATGCCTACGCGATTGGCCGCGGCACGGCGCATTTCCTCCAGACCGATTCGCTGGTGATCGGCCGCGATTCCAGGGACAGCTCGCCGGAGCTGGTAGAAGCGCTGATTCGCGGCGTCCGGGACGAAGGCGTCGCGGTGATCGATATCGGCCTGGTCGCAACGCCGATGCTCTATTTCGCGGTGGATTCGCTCGGTGCAGGGGGCGGTATCATGCTCACCGCCTCCCACAACCCGGCCCAATACAACGGCTTCAAGATCTGTCGCGAACACGCGATCCCGGTGGGCGAGGCCAGCGGGCTCGTCGATATCGAGCGCCTCTCCCGCGAGCGCAAGGACGCAGCTCCGTCCGATCGGCTAGGGGAGCTGACGCAACGGGACGTGCTGGCTGCCTACGTCGACCATGTGCTTGCAGTCGGGGAGAAGCGGCCGTCCCTGCATGTCGCCATCGATTGCGGCAACGGAATGGCTGGCGTGGCGCTAGGAGCGGTTCTCGAGAAGTTGTCGCTCCAGACGGAACTTCTCTACTTCGAGCCGGATTGCACGTTCCCGAATCATCCGGCGGATCCCCTCCAGGTGGAAAACCTGGCCGATGTCATCGCATCGGTGAAGAAGACGGGCGCGGATTTCGGTGTCGCCTTCGATGGCGATGCGGACCGCGCCATCTTCGTCGACGATACGGGTGAGCCGGTGTCGTCGGATCTCATCACTGCGCTCATGGCGCGCTCCCAGTTGCTGCGGCATCCAGGCGGGCGCGTGCTCTACGACCTGCGCTCGAGTTGGGTCACGTCCGAGGAGATCGAAGCCGCCGGGGGTGAGGCTGGGATCTGCCGCGTTGGGCATTCCTTCATCAAGGCCGCCATGCGCGAGGAGGGCGCCGTCTTTGCGGGCGAACTCTCCGGGCACTTCTATTTCCGCTTCTCGCCGACGCTGGTTGCCGACGATGGCATCGCCGCGTTCGTTGTCCTGATCGATGTGCTCGGCCGGGAAGGCAAGCCACTTTCCGAACTCGTGGCGCCCCTGCGGCGTTATTTCCCGAGCGGCGAAATCAACCGACGCGTCGCTGATCCGGCGGCCATTATCGCCGAGGTCGAGAGCCAGCATGCCGCTGCCCCGGAGGTATCGCGGCTCGATGGCTTGCTGGTCCGCTACGACGATTGGTGGTTCAACCTGCGCTCGTCCAATACCGAGCCGCTCCTTCGCCTGAATGTGGAGGCACGCAGCCAGGAGCGGATGGAGACCGAACGGGATCGGCTCCTGGAGGTCATGGTCTAGACCAGGCCGTTCCGTTCGCGTATTCGCGTGGGTCGACGTGGCGGCTGCGTGCCGCCTGCGGAACCGGTTGGTTCGCCGGCTTGGGGTTCGCGGGGCTGGTGAGGGGGATGGGTTGGGTGTGAGGGGCGGCCTTTCATCCTGCGATGGGTTTTCGCTGGGTCGACGGGTCGGCGCGGCGCCTTGGCCCGCATGGGTGGGGCCGCGGTCGGCTTGGCGTCGTGGGTCGGGCGGGTTGTGTGCGGGTTCTCGGCCGGACCGGGGCCGGTAGCGGCATTCGTTGGTTTCTCTTGACATCGTATTCAAACAATGCCATTATCAACACCATGCTGCGTCGGACTCCTCAGCTCGATCTTCCTCTTCATGGCTGGGGTGGAAGGCGTGAGGGCGCCGGCCGCAAGCGCGGCCCGAACCCGCGAGTGGCCCATCTTCAGCGAGCGCCGCTGGCTTCCCGACACCCCTGCCACGTGACCTTGAAGGTCCGGCCCGATGTTCCGTCGCTTCGTGATGGGAGGCTGGTGCGGGAGGTGGAACGGTCGTTTGCCTGTGTGCTCGAGCGCACGGACTTCCGGCTCGTTCACTACTCGATCCAGTCGAACCATCTGCACCTGATCGTCGAAGCCAGGGATGCGGGGGCGCTTGGTAGAGGAATGAATGCGCTGGGAGCTCGTCTGGCACGGGCCGTGAACCGGGTATTCGGGCGGACGGGGCGTGTCTTGCTGGACCGCTTCCATCATGTGGTGTTGCGGACGCCGACCCAGGTGCGGAATGCGATGCGCTACGTGCTGCTGAATGCTCGTAGGCACATGAAGACGAAGCCTAGGAGTACTCGAATCGATCCGGCCTCGTCTGGGCGTTGGTTCGAGGGCTGGCGGCGCTCTGCCAGGGGGCTCGTCGCTCAAGCAAGGGAGCGACCTGAGGGCAACGTGGTGGCGGTCGCCACGCCACATACATGGCTCCTGACCGAGGGTTGGCGCAGGGCTGGCCCATGCCTCGATCCGGCCGAGATCCCGAGCGCCGCCTAGCCGAGCCACGCACGCGAGCCGGCCTTCGCTCTGGCGATGTGGGCCAAGGCGCCGCGCCCATACGTTGGCCACGCGAAAACGCCCCGCAGGATCGAAGGAGCCCCCGCACCCCCGACCGTTCCCCCTCAACAGCCCGCGAACCCCAAGCCGGCAAACCGGTCAGCTCCGCAGGCGCGTCGGCGGTGAATTCCGGTGGGTCGGGCGCCGCTAACCCTCGGGCGTCGCTTCACCCGCGCGGGCTAGTTCCGCATCGATGATCTTGGCGAATTCTTCGACGGGCTGAGCGCCCTTCAGGCCGATGCCGTTCACGAAGAAGGCCGGAGTTCCGGTTACACCCGCGGCTCGGCCAGCGCTGACATCCGCGTCCACGACGGCGCGGTGGCGTCGTTCTTCGACGCAGGTGCGGAAGCTCGCGAGGTCGAGTTCTGCTTTCTCGGCCGCTGCTTCGAGGCCAGCCACCTCGAGATCCGCGCCTTCTCCGAACAGCAAGGCGTGGTAGGGCCAGAATTTGTCCTGTTCGCCCGCGCACAACGCGGCTTCGGAGGCGGCGCGAGCCCGAGGATGGATGCTGTCGAGCGGGAAGTGTTGGAAGACGAAGCGCACCTTGTCCGGGTAGCGCTCGAGCACCTGTTCGATGATCGGCTCAGCGCGCCGGCAGAAGGGGCACTGGTAGTCGCTGAACTCGACGATCGTAACGGGTGCGTCGTCGGGGCCGAGGGATGCGCCGGTGGCCGCAATCTCGATGCGCGGCACCTCGATCAGGACCTCGACGTTCGCGCCCTTGCGCAGCTCTGCGATGAACTGCTGGGCGGCCTGCGGTGCCTTGCGGCGCTCCAGATGCTGACGAATCGTGCTTGCCGCGGTCTCGAAATCGACCTCGCCCATAGATGCCTTGTTGCGCTCCCAGAAGGCCAGCACCTCGGCTTCCGTGACGCCCGTCCGCTTGCTGGCTTCGTCTTCCATCAGCTGCTGGGATTCGATCCCGCGCAGCTTGGCCTCGGCCTCGATCAGACGCTCGTTGATCATGTTGTCGACCGCCTGGCTGCGCAGCTCGTGGAGCTTGCCACCATCACCATCCTCGCTGGCCTGGCGGAAGAGTTCGTCCTTGATCCAGGCGTCGACTTCGGCGACGGTGATCTCGGCGCCGTCGATCCGGGCAGCCGCGGTGGAGTCTCCCGATTCTCCGGAGACGGCTGGCGTGCCCATGCGGGCGCAGCCGGCGACCAGGAAGATGACGAGAATCGAGAGCAAGAAATGGGGACGCATGGAGACCTCTCAAAGGGGCGAAGCGGGCGGGGTTCTGGAGCCCGGACCAGGGATGCGTAGCAAATGGAATACGATCCCGTGAGCGGACCGTTCCGGTGGGGTGGGAAATCTTGAGCCAGGAGCCTTCCTACGGCGTTATCGGGGCCCTCCAGGCAGGCGCCGGGGGCAGCGGTCTGGTGTTGGAGGCGGCCTCGCTTCTGCGCCGCAACCGCTCGCTCTGGGCACCGGCCTTGCTGCCGGTCCTGCTGGCGGCCGTCGTGGCGATCTCCGCCGGTAGCGCATTCGTCGCCTGGGCCGACGAACTGCATCGGTGGATCGCCGAGGCACTTCCTGTGCTCTCCGTCACCGCCTGGTGGGAGTGGTTGTGGGTGGGACCCGGCCTCGCACTGTTCTGGCTGTTGCCGAAGCTGGCGCTGGTGCTGGGCTTCGTGCTGGCCGTGGTGATGGCCTTCGTGCTCGCCAACCTGGTGGCAGCGCCCTTTCACGAGGTGCTGTCGAGGCGAGCCGAAGCCATCGTGACCGGCGAGGTGGACGAGCTGAAAGCCGACTCGTTCTGGGGGGAGGTGCGGGCCGCCCTGCGTTCGGTCGTCGAGGAAGCGAAGCGAACGGCCTTCTATCTGATGCTCCTGGGCGTCATCGTTGGGCTCGGGATGATCATCCCCGGTGCGCAGCTGCTGGTGCCGCCGGCACTTCTCGTGGCCACGCTGCTCTTCCTTCCTTTGGACTATGCGAGCTACGCGCTCGATCGCCGCGGCCAATCCTTCGCCGCGCGGCGCGCCTGGCTCGGCCGCCACCGCGGCGCAATGTTCGGGTTCGGTGCGGTGGCGTTTGGGCTATGCGCGGTTCCCGGCTTGAACTTCCTGGCGATGCCGATCCTCGTCGTCGCTGGAACCCTGCTGGTCGTGCGCCACCCCTAGCGAGCGGGGACGTTCTTTCCGCTGTTTCCGTTATTCGGTTTCCCGCTTCGCGGGAAACCGAATAACGGAAACAGCGGAAAGAACGTCCCCGCTACGGCGCTACAGCTCCAGGGCCGCGCGCAGGAAGACCCACATTCGTTTCAGCGCAGCGCCGGGGAGTTCGCTGTGGCTGCAATCGAACCACTCGACCTGCTTGGGGGCGCCCGCCGCCGCGTGGAGCGCTTCCGCCTGATCCTTTGGGATGCGTTCGTCGCGGAGTGCATTGACGAAGAGAACGGGCCTCGGGGCGATGTCACCGATGGATTGGAGAGGGTCGTGCGGCGTCGGGGCGAGCCCTCCGCCCGCGAGGGCCAGAGCTGCGGCGCCGATTCGCTTGTCGTTCGCACAGAAGGGTGTGCCGAGGATGGCGCCAAGGCTGAAACCGGCGTAGGCCACGCGATTGGCGTCGATCTCGGGAAGGGGCAGAAGTGCGTCGAGGCTGCGGCGGAGGTCGCCTGTCGCCTGGCGCGTGAGGTCCCCCCAGAGGTCTTCTTCGAGCGCGGTTCGTTCTCCTTCCCCGGCCAGGGCGCCCAGCACGCGGGCGCTGAGCTTCGGGTCGTTCCGCTCGCCGTGAAGCGGGAAATCGATGCGCGCCACGGCCGCACCCCCGCGCACCCACGGCGCCGTCACCGTATCCATGACCGGGTCGTCCTTGCTGCTCCCCGCGCCATGTTGGACGAGGACGAGCGGGAACGGACCCGAGCCGCTCGGCAGGAAGAGTCGACCGGGCACCCAATCGCCCTGGTGGGTCACCTCGAAGCGGAGCCCGCCCTCGCAGGGCTCGGTCCAGGAACACAGGGGCTCTTCCGCTTCACTCATGGGAGCAGTCTAGCCGAGCCTTCTGTGGGTGAGGCGCCGCCTACCTCGCCAGTAGCGTCCGCCGTGCCCGATACAGATGCGATTTCACCGCGTCTTCGGTCTTCGCCACGATGCCAGCGATCTCCTGGATCGAACGATCCTCGAGATGGTGCATGCGGAAGAGCTGCCACTGCTCGTCCGACAGATCTTGTCGGGCGGTCGCGGAGAGCTGATCGAGGCGCTCTGCGCATTCGTAGTCCGCGTGGGGGCTCGATCCGCTCTGGCCTGCGACCCCGAGAAAATGCTCGTCCTCGGGAAGCGAAACCATCTCATGTCGCTTGCGCTTGAAACGCGAGGCAATCGTTCGGCGCGTCAGGCCGAACACCCACGCGGCGAACGGCGCCTCGCCACGGAATGAGTGCAGCGAAGAGAAGAGGTTGAAGAACACCTCCTGGACGATCTCCTCGGTATCTGCCCGGTTGCTCACCCTGCGATCCACGAAGCGATACACCCGGGTGAAATAGCGGGCGTATAAGAGCTCGAACGGAGCCCGGTCGCCTTCGACGACACGCGCGACGAGTTGCTCGTCGGTTGGCTGGTTGATCGCGCTCTTCGTCAACTTCGGCTCAGTGACCGGCTCAACATGTGCAGCTGCCATGATCTTCCTTCCCAGTTGCCAGGGCTGTCCCTGAACAGCCTCCCCCGTCATGGGAAGTGACCCCCTGCGCGCGTCGGGTGTCAAGAAATGTCACCCGGGAGCGAAAAAAAATGCGGGGCTCGGCCCCGCGGGGAATGGCAGGGCTCCAGCGGCGCCTAGAGGTCCTCGTCGCCCAGGCGGCTCCGAAAACGCGACTGCGGGGGGGGATGGTCGGGCCGGAAAGCCTCGATCGGCGGGGTGGGCGCGGCGGCGCGGAGCCCCTCCGGGATCAACGACACGCCCCCAGGGGCGGCCACCAGACGCCAGAGTTCGACCCGGCACGACGAACTGCCGGCCGCCAGCCTCGTGCGTTCATCGAAGGCATCTGCAATCAACAAAGCCCGCGGAGAGAGTGACGGATCCAGGCGGCGTTCCGGTGCCAACTGGTGCCAGTCGGCGAGCCGCGGAGCAAGCCAGGCCAGCTGCGCGACCAGATCGGCCCAGGCCAGGAGATCCTGTCCCGCCTGAGCACGATGAACCAGGCCGACCCGGCCGGCAGGATCCCGCACCACCCAACCCACGCGGCCTCCGCAACCGAGGACGTCGCGCGCGATCACCTCGAGGGGTTCGTGCAGTTCGAGGAGGGCTGCGCGTAGATCGCCCGCTTCGAAGGGCGGGTCCCAGGCCGGTGCGTTCACGTCGGGAAATCCAGCGCCATTCAGGGGGGGTGTACTCAATGCAGATCGTCGCGCAGCAGTTCGGCGACATCGCGCAGGGCTCGTTTCGCGCGGCTTGCGGGGATGCCGTCGAAAACGGATTGGCGTTTCGCCAGCTCTCGCGCCAGTTCCAATTCGTCCACGAGGAGGCCGTAGCTCGTCAGGTTGCGCTCGAAGCGGGCCTCGAAGAGTTCGGCCAGGGCGTCGAAGACGCGTCGCGCTGCCAGGAGGGTTTCGGCACCGCGGACCGTGACACCGATTCGCGATCTAGGCGCTGCGGTCAAGACCCGTTCGGAGAGCTCCAGGAACTCCTGGCGATCGGCATCGGACGCACCCGCGACGAACCAACAACGCTCGAATAGCTCCGCGTGCCCGTCATTCCAGCTGGTGTCGGAGGGGACGTGAACCAGCACGACCGGGCCACGCTCCTGGGGAAGCGAGTTTGCCGCTCCCGACGCAGCATCGAGCAACGGGTCGATGTCGCCCTTCGGAAGGGAAACCCAGGAAGGCTCCAGCTTCTCGCTGGCCAGATCGAGCCAAGCGGAGTGATCCCGCTGAAGCGCTGGCGCGAGCAGCGTCGGCGCGCGGCCCAATCCGCGCAGCTCGACCGCAACATTCCAGAGCAGCGCCGATCGGATGGCATCGCGCGGATGCATCGGCGCGGCCACGATCGGGCAGGCCTGGGCCTTGGCCCGTTCGTGCGCGGCGTCGGGCACATCGTCGGGGACGGTGTCCGGCGCATCATCGAGGAAGTAGTGGAGAACGTCTCCCAGTTCGCGAGCCACGGGGCTAGGCGACGACCAGGACGGAGTTGCGCCCGCCGACGGGGCCCGGCACGGCATTGGGGTTGTCCGGGTCTTCCCGCCATTCGCCGTCGACCACGTAGCGGTAGTGGTAGGTGCCCGGCGGCAGGTTGAGGATCTTCGTCCACACTCGTTCGGGCCCCTCGGCACGCACCAGGGAACGCACGTCCTTGTCCGGCACCCAGCCATTGAAGTCGCCCGCGATGCGGACGTCGGTTGCCCCAGGATCGCAGTAGCGCACGACCACCTCTCTCTCTGGGCCGGATCGGTCTTCTGTCAATGCGTCGCCGAGCGGTGTCGTCGGTCCAGCGAGGGAGATCTCCAGAGCGAGGGCAGCGTAGTCGAGGGTGCCATTGGCGGTTCGGGCGAAGCTCCCGATGGGTCGACCGCGGCGCGCGGCTTCACGCAGCTTGACGTTGGAACGGATGACCGTGTCAAAGCAGAGATCCTCGAAGAGGGAGCGGATCTCGGCGAGGGTGTCCCGGGCATAACGTGTGCGCCCGTCGAAGAGGGTGGGGAGGATTCGCACCGAGACCTCATGACCGATGCGATCCGAGAGCAGGGCGATCGTCTCCAGGAGTTTCTGGACGCCGTGGATGGCGAAATCACTGGGTTCGAGAGGCACGACGACCTCCCGCGCCGCCCGAAGGGCATTGAAGGTGAGCACGCCGACGTTGGGCGGACAATCGATCAGGGCGAAATCGTAGTCGTCCTGAACCGTGGCCAGGGCCGCTTCGAGACGCTCCGTACGACGCTCGGCGCGATCGCCGGAGAGCTTCTGTTCGAGGGCCGAGAGAACGATGCCCGAGGGCGCCAGGTGCAGGTTGTCGCTCCAGGGGATGATCACCTCCGCCAGACGCCCGGCCCCGGAAGATCCCACGGGCTCGACGAGCACCTCGTAGAGGTTCTCCTCCAACGCCTCAGGGTCGAAGCCCAGGGCCAGGGTGGCATGGGCCTGGGGATCCATGTCCACGACCAGCACCCGCGACTCCGCAGCGAGGGCGCCCGCGAGGTTCACCACGGTCGTGGTCTTCCCGCAGCCCCCCTTCTGGTTGACGATCGCGAGGATGCGCATGGTCGGTCGCCTCCTGGAGCGGATGTGGTGGAGGAGCAACCGGGGATGTGAACGGAACGGGGAGTTCCTTCCCCCCGAAGATAAACGCAGTTGTGTAGGCGGTCAACATGAAACCTGTGGAGAAACGATGTGTTCGAGAGTTTTCTGCGAGTTGAGCGGGGGCTTTCCCCGAGTTCGCCCGCTTTCGAACCGTGAGGTAGCCTCGGCCGGTGACGCAGCCCAAACCCATAGCCCGTGATTCTGGTGGCCGGATCTGGGTAGAAGACAGCCACGGACGCCGACCCTTCATGCGAGGCATCATGATCCACTCGCTGATGGGGCGTGGGGCGTCCTTCGATACCGCCTTTCAGGCGGCCTCCCAGATCCGGGACAAGCTGCGCGGCAGCGATCGGATCGGGCGGGATGAGCTGGCGGCCCTGGTCGCGGAGCAGTTTCCTGAAGCCCTCGAGGACAAGCCGCTCGCGGTCGGGCCCGAGATCCAGGTAACCGGGGGGCGCGAGCCTTCGCCCTTCTCCAAGGGGGTGCTTTCGGCCTCGTTGTTGGCATCCGCGATCGAGCCCGAGCAGGCCCACGAAGTGGGTCGCGAGATCGAAGCCGCCCTCGTCGCCCGGGGAGAGCCCTTCGTCGAGCGTGCCGAGCTTCGGGCCCTGGCGGCCGAGACCCTCGAGCGTCGGCTCGGGCCGCGCGTGGCGGGGCGCTACCGGGCGTGGCGAGAGTTCCTGGATTCCGAGCGACCGCTGATCCTGCTGCTCGCGGGGACGGCCGGCGTTGGCAAGAGTTCGCTGGCCCAGGCGGTTGCCCATCGCCTCGGCATCGCGGGCGTGACTTCGACGGACGCGATTCGTCAGGTCATGCGCATCATGTTGGGACCCGAGCTCGTGCCCGCGATTCACGCTTCATCCTACGACGCGCACAAAGTCGTCGTGGTTTCCGACCAGGCTGAGGATCCGGTGATCGACGCCTTCCGCGCCCAGGCTGCGACGGTTTCCGTCGGCGCCCGTGCGATGATCGAACGGGCGATCGAAGAGAACTCGAACCTGATTCTCGACGGGGTCGCGGTCTTGCCGGACCTGATCGATCCAGCCCAGTACGCCGACCGGGCTCATGTCGTGTTCCTCGTCGTTGCCACGCTCGAGGAGAAGGCCTTCAGCGGGCGCTTCGAGAAGCGTGCTCGCGGCGCCGGGGACCGACCGCCTCATCGCTATCTCGGCAATCTCTCCGCCATTCTTCGCATCCAGGACCACATCCTGGAGCTCGCCGAGCAGTATGACGTACCGATCGTCGACAACTCGGACTTCGATGCATCGGTCCGTTCGATCCTGCGTCACGTGACCGAGACGCTTCGCAAGCAGAGCCGGGCCGAGGGGGCCTGAGGCGATGATCCGGGCTTGCGCAGTGAGCCTTCTCTGTTTGCTGACGGGTTGCACCACGCTCACCCTCAAAGAGGAAGAGCAGCTCGGTCGTGAGCTCGAACGCGAAGTGCGTCGCGATCTGCGGATGTTTCGGGATCGCGTGGTGAACGACTACATCACGGATCTGGGCGAACGTCTGCTCGCTGCCGCAGGGCCCCAGCCCTTCGACTACACGTTCTCTGTGGTCGAGAACGAGGAGATCAATGCCTTCGCAATGCCCGCCGGGGCGATCTACATCCACACGGAGACGATCCTTGCGGCCGGCAACATGAGCGAGCTGGCCGGCGTGATGGCTCACGAGATCGGCCACGTCGTCCATCGCCACACGGCCGAGAACTACAACCGTGCGAAGACGACAGGTTGGGTGCATCAGGCGGCGGTGGTGGGTGCGGGCATGGCCGGTGGAAGTGCGGCGGCCGGCGCTGCGAACCTGTTGGGCGGGCTCTCGGCCATGGCGTTCATCAACTCCTACGGCCGCGATGCCGAGCGCGAGTCGGACGCTTTTGCGGCCGATCTCCTGCCCAAAGCGAGTATCCACCCCGAGGGCACCTGGACCTTCTTCGAGACGCTCCGTTCGGAGGAGGGGGCGCATGTGCCCGCCTTCCTCGCCAGCCATCCGTCTCCCGAGGAGCGGCTCGATTCGGGCCGGCAGCGCACGTTGACGGCCAACCTGCCCCCCGGATTGCGGGTGGATGACGGCGGCAAGCTGGAGATCATTCAGCGGCGCATCGAGCTCTTGATGGGCTACGGCTCTTCCTCCAAGAGCCGGCGCAGCCGCCTGCGGAACTGACAGGCGCCAAAGGTCCGCGCAGCGCCTGCGGAACTGACAGGCGCGCTACGCTGGCCGACGCACGAAGACGACTTCGTGTCCATGGAGGCAGCATGCAATCCCCCTCGGCCCGCACCCTCGGTGAACTACGCCAAGCCGGCCATGTTGCCCGCAGCCTTCGCCAGGAGATCCGCGCCAATCTCCTGAAGAAGCTCTCGCTGGGCGAAGCGCTCTTCCCGGGGATCGTCGGGTACGACGACACGGTCATCCCGGCGGTCGAGAATGCGCTTCTTTGCGGCCACGATCTGATCTTCCTGGGCGAACGGGGCCAGGCGAAGTCCCGGATGATCCGCCAGATGGTCGCGCTCCTCGATGAATGGATGCCCATCGTGGCCGGCAGCGAAATCCACGATGACCCGTTCGCGCCCGTCTCGGCGTTTGCGCGCAATCATGTGGAAGAGCAGGGCGACGCTACCGAGATCGCCTGGGTGCATCGGGACGATCGCTACGTGGAGAAGCTCGCGACTCCCGATGTTTCGATCGCCGATCTGATCGGTGATGTCGACCCGATCAAGGTTGCCGAAGGTCGAACCCTCGGCGATGAGCTGACGATTCACTTCGGTCTCCTGCCCCGCGCGAATCGGGGGCTCTTCTGCATCAACGAGTTGCCGGACCTGACCGAGAAGGTGCAGGTCGGGCTCTTCAACGTGATGCAGGAGCGCGACGTCCAGGTGAAGGGATACAGCGTACGCCTTCCCCTCGATGTGTTGGTCGTCGCGAGCGCCAATCCGGAGGACTACACGAGTCGAGGCCGAATCATCACGCCGCTCAAGGATCGGTACGCGGCGCAGGTGCGGACCCATTATCCCGTGACCCGCGAGCTCGAACTCGAAGTGATGCATCAAGAGGCGCGTGCGCCCGAGGTGCCCGATACCCAGGCGTACGTTCCGGCCTTCATGAGCGAGATCGTTGCCGAGTTGACGTTCCAGGCGCGTGCCAGCCCGGACGTCAATCAGGCTTCGGGCGTTTCCGTGCGCATGTCCATCGCGAACTACGAAACCCTGGTGGCCAATGCGTTGCGCCGCGCCCTGCGCCTCGGCGAGAAGGAGGCGGTGCCGCGGATTTCGGATCTCGAGGCGCTGGTGACGTCCACCGCCGGAAAGCTCGAACTGGAGTACGCAGGCGAGGACCGGACCGAGGTCGAAGTCGTGCGAGATCTCATGGCACGGGCGACGCGACAGGTCTTCGACGCGCGCGTCCCGCTGGAAGGGATGGCGTCGGTGATCGAATCCTTCAACCAGGGGTGGAACGTCGAAGTCTCGGCGGAGATGGCTGCGGTGGACTACCTGGAAGGGCTGGATGAGATCCAGGGCCTGCGCGATGCCGCCTCCCAGCTGGCCGGCGGTGATTCGCCGGAGCGCCTGGCGTGTGCCATCGAGTTCCTGCTCGACGGCCTGCACCTCCAGAACCGGTTGAACAAGAGTTCGAATGATGGAGGCGCGCGCTACGGCGCGCCCGGAGGCGGATGAAGGTCCACCGCTACAGCCGTTGGGATGGTAGTCAGGAGGAGTTCTCCCTCGACGCGAAGAGTGCACTCGACGCGCTCTCGGAACTCTTGATGGAGGGTCTCGATGTCGACGAGGCTCTCGAGTGGATGCGTCGCGGCGGTTTCGAACTCGGCGGCATGGATTTTCGGGTGATGGGCGCCGAAGAGCTGATCTCGGAGCTGCGCGAGCAGGTGCAGGAACTCCAGGACCGGTATCGGATCGATCAAGCCACCGAGGAGCTGGCCCGAAAGCTCGATGACATCCTCGACCAGGAGGAGCGTGCGCAACGGGAAACGCACGGGATGGAATCCCAGGCCGTGAACGAGTTCATGGAGCGGCGCTACGCAGACCATGCCTCGCTCTCCGATGCCATCGAGGCGTTTCGAAGCCATGGCTTCGCGGACGACGAAGCCGGCGAAGCCTATCGGGAGCTGCTCGAAGAGCTGGATCGGCTTCGCGAGCTCGAGGAGTTCCAACGCGAGCACGGCGATCGCTTCCACGGCGACGAATCCGCGGACTACGAAACAGCTCAGGAGATCCGCGAGCAGATCCAGGCCTTGCAGCAGATGGCCCGCGACCTGGCTTCAGGGAACCTCCAGGAAATTTCGCTGGAGCAGCTTCGCGAGCTGCTATCCGAGGACGGACTCCAATCCTTCGTGATGCTGCGTGACATGGAACAGGCGCTTCAGGATGAGGGCTTCCTGCGCCAGGGCGACGACGGAATGGAGCTCACGCCACGGGCCATCCGCAGGATCGGCGCCCAGGCTCTGGCGGCCGTCTACAGCAAGCTCCGCAACGGGCGTACGGGCAGCCACGAGACCCTGCACCGGGGAATCGCAACGCCTCGGCCGGATGAGACCCGGCCCTGGGCGTTCGGGGATGCACTCGATGTTCATGTGGTGCGTACGGTGCTGAATGGCGTGAAGCGTGCGGTCACCGAAGGCAGGCCGACCACCCCGGTGCAGCTCGGTGTGGATGATCTCGAAGTTCGCGAGTGCGATTTCAGCACCCAGACCACGACGATCCTGCTCCTCGACATGAGCTGGTCCATGTCCTGGGCCGGACGCTTTCCCGCAGCGAAACGTGTCGCCCTGGCCCTCGACCACCTGATTCGCACGCGCTTTCCCCGTGACGATTTCTTCGTCGTCGGTTTCTCGACGCGGGCCCGGGAACTCCCGATCAAGGAGTTGCCGCTGGCACGTTGGGACATGGGAGACCCGTTCACCAACCTCCAAGATGGGCTGCGCGTGGCCGAGCGCCTGATCAGCCAGCACCCCAGCCCGAGCCCCCAGATCCTGGTGATCACGGACGGCCAGCCAACCGCCTACTTCGAAGGGCGGGAGCTGCGCGTGGAATGGCCCATGGGGTTCGGCGGCGTCTCGCCCCATGCGGTTGCGGAAACGCTCAAGACGGTGCGCCGGGTGACACGCCGGGGGATCACGATCAACACCTTCATGCTCGACGACGCGCCGGAGTTGGTCGGCTTCGTCGAGCGGATGACCGAGATCAACAAGGGCCGGGCATTCTTCACCATGCCGAACCAGCTGGGGACGTTCCTGACGGTCGACTACCTGGCCGAGAAGCGGAGCCGGTTCCGCTGAGCCATGAGATGACGCAGCTCATGGATCTGGGAGGCAGTCCGCGCAGGGCGGCCGCAAACGTGGCGCGGGCGGCGCGTCTCGGTGTGGCCCGCGGCATGTTCGGCCGGGGATCGGCTTGGCTGCGACTGCGCCTGGCATCGCCCGTCCCCGAACTGGCCGCGCCTGCCTGGTTCGGCCAGCGGGAGCCGCAGCTCTCGCTTCTCGACGTGCTGCGGGTCCTCGATGTGGCCAAGGACGACCCGGACGTGGCAGGCGTCGCCATCCGGCTTCTGGGCCCATCCGGGGGAGCTTCTCGCGTCGAGAGCTTGCGCAGGGCCATCGGCGCGATGCGTCAGGCGGGCAAGCCGGTCGTCGTCTGGTCCGAGAGTCTCACCACCCAGGAGCTGTGGCTCGCCAGCGCTGCGAGTCAGGTGGTGATTCCTCCCTCCGGCAGCGTGCACCTCCTGGGTTTTCGCTTCGAGGGTTTCTTCCTGCGGGATCTGCTCCAAAGGCTCGGAGTTCGGGCAGACGTGATGCGGGTGGGTGATTTCAAGAGCGCGGGCGAGATCCTGACCCGCTCTGGCTATTCCGAGGAGGCTCGCGCTCAGCTCGAAACGTTGGCGGATGACCTCTTCGACACCCTCGTTCGCGACGTGGCCAGCGGCCGCGGACTCTCCGAGGCGCAGGTACGAGGGCACGTCGATCGGGGCCTGCTGACGGCCTCGCGGGCCCGAGAGGCCGGTCTGGTCGATGCCTGCCTCTATCCGGACGAACTCGACCATTTGTTATGCGAGCTTGCGCCCACCGCCTGCAAGGAGGACAAGCCGAGGCTTCTCGACGCATCGGCCTATTGCGGCCTGCGGGCATCGGATGCTGGCTTTCGACCCTTTCTGCAGCAGAGCTCCAAGCTCGTCTACGTTGCAGCGCGCGGCGGGATCAGTCGCGGGCGGGGTTTTCGCGGGATCGCAGCGGATACCTACCGTCGATTTCTCGAGCCGTTGGCCGAGCGCGATGACGTGTTGGGTGTGGTGCTGCGGGTCGACAGCCCGGGTGGCGAAGGGGTGGCTTCGGATCTCCTTTGTCGCGCCGTGGCGCGCATCGCCAAGGAGAAGCCGATCGTCGTCTCGATGGGGGATACCGCGGCAAGCGGAGGCTACTTCCTGGCCGCCAGCGCGACGGCGATCCTCGCCGAGGCCACCACAATCACCGGCTCGATCGGAGTGGTGGGTGGCAAGCTCGATTTCTCCGAACTCTACGAACGCGTCGGGGTTGGCCGGGATGCGGTGGAGCGCGGTGCCCAGGCAGGTCTGCATTCGGAAGCCCGGAGCTTCACGCAATCGGAGAGGAGGGCGCTGCGGGACGAGTTGGGCGCACTCTATGAGCTCTTCCTGGAGCGGGTCGCCGAGGGCCGCGGCCGAAGCCGGGACGAGATCCACGCCGTGGCTCAGGGTCGCGTGTGGAGCGGCGCCGGAGCGGCTCGCCACGGCCTCGTGGACAGTCTCGGCGGCCCCCTGGAAGCCCTGAGGGAAGTACGAGACCGGGCCGGCCTCGGCGCAGGGGAACGCCTGGTTCTCGAGGAGCATCCCCGGCTGCCGAGGCTAGGGGGACTTTGGGAGATGCTCGGCAGGTAGTCGCTACCGTCCCGCCGTGGCCCGCAAGCTCAAGCTCGATATTCCTGGTCCCGATCGTCGTGTTTCCGTCGAGGAGGTGCGCGAAAAGGGGTGGGAGGCCGTTTTCGCGCCAGACGTCTCGTCTCCGACGCCGCTGGTGGTGGAGCTCGGATTCGGACGGGGTGAGTTCCTACGCCACCTGGCCGCTGAAGCGCCTGGCGATGCCCATGTCGGGGTCGAGGTCTCGTTTAAGCGCGTGCTCAAGATGGCGCGCCGCATTGCCAGGGAAGAAGAAACCAACATCCGGCTGATCTGCGGTGGTGCGGAGCAGGCGATCCGTGAGGTGATCGAGCCCGAGAGCGTGGGCGCCTTCTGGATCAACTTCCCGGATCCGTGGCCGAAGAAACGCCATCACAAGAATCGTCTGCTTCAACCGCCGTTCATCGCCCAACTCGCCCATCGTCTGATTCCGGGCGGCCGCTTGGAGATCGCCACGGATCACGTCGACTACGCCGAGACGATCGACGCCGCGCTTCGCGGCGAGCCCCTACTGGAGAACACGCAGGAGGTCGCGTTCCGCACGGAGGTCCCGGGCCGCCTGCACACGGCCTACGAGCTCCAGTGGCGGGCCGAGGGCCGGCCGCTGCACTTCTGGAGCTACCGGCGGAGAGACGCATCGTGAGCGCGCCCGCCCTGATCGGGCTCTCGCCCGATCATCTGCGCCGGCGATTCAAGGAGGTCGGTGTTCCCGGCTACCGGGCCGATCAGGTGGCCGAGTGGGTGTATCGGCGCGGTGTGCTCGAACCCGAGGCCATGACGAACCTGCCCCAGGAACTGCGTGTGCAGCTCCTGGCGGATTGGTCCTTTCGTGCGCTCGAACCCGTCCGGGAGGCTCATTCCATCGATGGCACCGTGAAGGCCGTACTCAGGGCCGCCGACGGTGCGCTCGTCGAGGCGGTGCTGATTCCCGAGGAGGAACGCACGACGCTCTGCGTATCCACGCAGGTCGGCTGTCCGCTGGCCTGCTCGTTCTGTGCGACGGGTGCGCTGGGCTTCACACGCAACCTGGACGCGGCCGAGATCATCGACCAGGTGTTGCGCATGCGCGAGCTGCTACCGGACGATCGCACGATCACGAACGTCGTGTTCATGGGCATGGGGGAGCCCCTGCTCAACCTGCCCAACCTGATCTCCGCGGTGGAAACACTGCTCCATCCGAAGGCTTTCGCGATGGCACCCCGGCGGGTCACGGTCTCGACCGCGGGGATCGTTCCCAAGATCGCCGAGTTGTTGGATGCGGTGCCCGTGAATCTTGCGGTCTCTCTGCACGCGGCCTCGGACGATGTGCGCGACGTCCTCGTTCCGCTCAACCGCCGCTTTCCGTTGAGCGAGCTGATGAAGGCCCTGCGGGAGTTGCCGCAGATCTCCCGGCGGCATCCGGTCTTCTTCGAATACATCCTGATCGACGGAGTGAACGACGCCCCGGCGGACGCCCGAGAGGTCGGGCGCCTGCTGCAGGGGTTGCCCTCGAAGCTCAACCTGATCCCCATGAACGCCCATTCGGATACGGGCTACGCGTCGCCTCCCCCCGAACGGATCGACGCGTTCATGGGCGAACTCGTGAAGGGCGGCGTCACGACCACCCTTCGCCGGAGTCGTGGCGCGGATATCGATGCGGCGTGTGGCCAGCTCGCCGTGCGTGAGGCGGCCGGGTAAGGCCGGTCTCGCGGATGGTCGAAACGGAGCTTCCAGCATGCTCTACGCAATCGGTGACATTCACGGCGAACTTCGCAAGCTCGATGATCTGCTGGCACAGCTCTCGCTGACGGATGACGATCGCCTGATCTTCCTGGGTGACTACATCGACCGGGGGCCGGATTCAGCCGGTGTGGTGAGTCGCCTCCTGGACCTCTCCCGGCGGGTCGATTGCGTCTTCCTGCTGGGCAATCACGAATCGATGCTGCTCGATTTTCTCGGCTTCAAGGGGCCTGCCTGGTTCGGCGGAGATGCATTCCTCTTGAATGGCGGCGACCGGACCCTGGCGAGCTACGGCTACTTCAGCTCGCCGGACCCGAAGCCCGAGACGTTCGACCTTCCCCCGGCCCATGAACGCTTCTATCGCGATCTGGTTCCGTTCCATCTGGAGGGCGACTACGCCTTCGTCCACGCGGGCCTGGGAGAGCGAACCCTCCAGACCGGGGATCTGGCTTTCGCCTTGCGCCGCTCCCGGCCCGAGGATCTGCTCTGGAGTCGTTCGACCGCGGATCTGCCCCACAACCTGGGCGTGACGATCGTCTACGGGCACACGCCCAGCAGCGATTTTCAGGTGCGTCGGAACGAGCCGTTCAGCCTCGGGATCGATACCGGGGCTGTTTATGGCGGAACCTTGACCGCGATCCGGTTGCCGGACGAGACGCTCTACCAGGTACGCTAGGCGCGTACCCGGCGCCGCTACTTCGCGGGGATCGAGAGGCTCTGGCCGGCGCGCAGCTGGTTGGCGTTTCGGATGCCATTCTGCGAAGCGAGGGCCGCGCGAGTCACGCCAAAGCGCCGGGCGATGCCGTCCAGGGTGTCGCCGCGCCGGACGGTGTAGATGCCGGCCTGGGCAAGTTTCGGACTCGCACTGAGTGCGCCTCCCGGCAGCTCGAGCACCTGGCCGACACCGATGCGATTGCGGTTCCGCAAATGGTTCGTGGCCAGAAGATCGCGCTCGGTCACACCGTAACGGCGAGCGATCGAAGAGACGGTATCCCCACGTCGTACGGTGTAGAGGCCGTCAGCGGGTATCGCGGCCGGCGGCGCAGTGGCCACCACGGAGCCCGGACGAACGGGAAGCTTCAAGACCTGACCGATCCGGATCCGGTGGCGGCTACGCAAGCCGTTCAACGCCACCAGCTGGGATTCGCGCACTCCGAACCGGTCGGCGATGCGGGAGAGCGAGTCCCCTCGTCGTACCCGATAGGTGCGATCCGGAACCTGCTTGGTGTGCCGTTGATGGCTGCCGAGGCTGGCCAGGACGACCTTGGCGGAGCCGCGCATGGGATCCCGGGGGATCCGCAGTGAGTACCCCTTCGGAACGTATTTCTGTCCGGTCCAGACGGGGCTTTGAAGCGCGGGGTTCGCCCTTCGCAGGGCCTCGGTACTGAGGCCGAAGGTGGTCGCCAGATCGGCGGCCTTCACGTAGTGCGTGAGGGTCACGCTCTCGGGCCGCTCCGGCGGATCCCGCGTGAGCTTTCCGAAATGGCGCGCGGCCTCGTGTTGGACCTCCCGGGCGGCGAGGAATTCGCAGTAGAAATTCCGCGAGGCGAAGCCAAATGTCCGGCTCTTGTAGCGGTCGATGATCTGGTCGATGTCGCGGGTTCCGAGCTTCCGAACCGCCCGTTCCATGCCGCCGGCCCCATGGTTGTAGGCGGTGATGGCAAGGGGCCAGGTGCCGAGACGCTTGTGGTTCTCGCGCAATAGCCGAGCCGCCGCGACGGTCGCGAGGTAGGGGTCGTTGCGTTCGTCCACCACGTGGTCGACGCGCATGAGCAACCGGCCGGTGCTGCGCGTGAACTGCCAGAGCCCGGAGGCGCCCACATGGGAACGGGCCTTCGGATTGAAGGACGATTCGACGTGGGGCAGGGCGGTCAGATCGAGGGGGAGCCCGCGGTCTTGGAAGACCTGCCGCATATAGGCTTCCCACCGGCCTTGCCTCACGAGCCCATCCCGGAACTTGTTGGCCTGGCCCCGCTGGAAACGGATCTGGCCGCTGGCCTTGCGCAGCGAAGCGTTGCTCACCCCGCTGGGGAAGAGCGCGAGGATGCGCTTCTGCTCGGCAGTGAGCCCGCTGCGCTTGCCACTCGCGAGGGTTCGCAGGTTGGATTTGATCGCGCTGCGCCGCGCCTTGATCTTCCGATCCCGGCCGCGCCGGGAGAGGTTGTCGGGAACGGCAGCGGTTTCGTAGACGATCCCCAGCTGACGGGAGTCGTGCATCAACCCGTGGTCGGTATCGACCTCACTGTAGATCCGTTTCCAGAACTCGACCTGCGGGACGATTTTGGCGGGCTTCGGAAACGTCGGATCGGCAGCCGCTGGCCCCACGGCCAGAGCCCAGGCAATCACGATCAGGAGCGGCAAGGAACGACCCATCGATCTCTCACACATCGGCAGGACAGCGGTGAAACTGACGCAGGTGGCCTGGCGGAACGGCGATGCCAGAGCGTAGGGGGCAGAGCTCCCGGGTGCCGCGAGTGGGGGAATCCCGCCAGTCGGAGCGTTCAGGAGGCCTTCATTTCTTCCGGCCCTTGCGCCGGGCCGCGCGGGCGGACTTCCGCTTGTTCTTCTTCTGCCCCTTGTTCTGGGCACGGCGCATCTTCCGATTGCCGCCCGGCATGCCCGGCATTCCGCCCATCAGTGCTGCCGGGTCGATGTCGCCCCCCATTCCGGCACCGGAGAGCTTGCCCATCCCCGGGATCTTCGAGAGCAATCCGCCCCCTGAGCCGAGCGATGCCATCATCTTCCGCATCTGGGAGAACCGCGTGATCAGATCGGTGACGTCCTTGGGCGCCCGGCCGCTTCCCCGGGCGATGCGTTGGGCCCGGCTCTTGTCGATCACCGCGGGCTTCTGGCGTTCGCCGACCGTCATCGATTGGATCATCGATTCGACCTTGGTGAGTTCGCGCTCGTCTACCTGGTCGGCCATGTCTCCGAACATGGGGAGCTTGCCGAGCACGTCCTTCAGCGGGCCCATCTTCTGGATCGTCTTCAGCTGGGCCAGCAGGTCGTCCATTCCGAACTGACCCTTCAGCATGCGCTCGGCGTCTTCTTCGGCCTTCTGGGTGTCGACGACCTCCTCGAAGTCCTTCACCAGGCCGACGATGTCGCCCATGCCGAGGATGCGTGAGGCCATGCCTTCCGGGCGGAAGGGTTCGAGGCGGTCGACGGTCTCGCCCGTGCCGATGAATTTGATGGGCACGCCGGTGACGGTCTTGACGGCAAGGGCTGCACCACCGCGGGAATCGCCGTCCAGCTTGGTGAGCACCAGGCCGTCGAGATGCAGACGTTCGGAGAACGCCTGGGCCACGTTGACCGCGTCCCGGCCCATCAGGGCATCGCAGACGAGCAGGGCGTTGGCGGGCTTCGTCACCTCGGAGATGCCTTCGAGTTCCACCATCAACTCGTCGTCGATGGCGAGACGCCCCGCGGTGTCGTAGATGATCGCGTCGAAGCCGGCGCTGCGCGCGTGCTCCCGGGCAGCGCGACAGATCGAGGCGGGTGCTTCGCCTTCCGCCCCAGCGTGAACCGGCACGTCGATGCTCTCGCCGAGCTGCTGCAGCTGCAGGACCGCCGCCGGTCGGTAGACATCCGCAGCGACCAGCAGCGGCTTGCGCCCTTCCTTCGAGAGGTGGCGCGCGAGCTTCGCAGCGATGGTCGTCTTGCCGACACCCTGGAGGCCGAGCAGCATGATGGAGGTGACGCCGGCATCGTCCCGCGCGAGCTCTGGATCGACCGGTCCCATCAGGGCGACCAGTTCTTCCTCGCAGACCGCGACGAAGTGCTGGCCAGGCGTGGTCTTCAGCTGCTGACCCTGAGCGTCCTTGACGCGGGTCTCGACCTTTTCGCCGAGCGCCTTCGTCTGGACCCGGGCCAGGAAATCCTTGACGACGGCGTAGTCGACATCGGCTTCCAGAAGGGAAGAACGCACCTCCCCGAGCGCTTCCTTGACGTTCTCCTCATCCAGGATGCGAACGCCGCCCAGGCGCTCCCGGGCGCGCTTGAAGCCATCGGTGAGGGTCTCGAGCATCGGTCCTCCCTGCGAACGGGGGAGGAGGATAACAACGCGTTGTGGTATCTCCCCGTCCGGCACCATGACCCGAGGAGATCCGATGCCGACCGATGTCGAGGCCCAGATCACCGGCAGCGTGTGGAAGATCGAGAAGGGCGTCGGGGATGCCGTCGAGGAGGAGGACGTGATCCTGATCCTCGAATCGATGAAGATGGAGATTCCGGTCGAGGCGCCCTGCGAGGGCAGACTCTCCGAAATCCGCGTGAATGAGGGCGACAACGTCGAGGAGGGCACTGTCCTCGCCGTGATCGCTGACTAGCGGGGTGGCTCGAGGGCTCAACGTCCGCGCCCTGCGCCCCCGCGATCGGCACGCCGCGTTGGCCCATCTCGAGGCCGCGCCGAGGCTCAATCTGGCTCTGATCGATCTGGTCCTGCGGCTGGGTGGCTCCGGCTCCCGGCGAGAAGCGCGGCCCGAGCTGATGGCGGTATGGCAGGATTCTCGCCTCGTGGGCCTTGCTGCGCTGCGCCCCAGCGTGATGCTCGATGCGCTGGCCGAGCCGGCGGCCCTGGAAGCGCTCTTCCCACATCTCTCGGGCGTGGGCTCGGGGTTGGTCAAGAGCACCGAGGACCGGGTCGGCCCACTCTGGAATTGGCTCGAGCGGCGCGGCCACCGCGCGCTTCTCGATCGCATCGAGATCAGCTACGCGGTCGAGCCTGCGGCGCTTCGTCCAGCCGAGCCATCTCATGGCTGGACGGTGCGAAGTGCAGGGAGCGAAGATCTCGATGCCCTCGTCGAAGCCGCTCGGGAGAGCTTGCGTGAGGAAGATCGCCCCGATCCCTCGAAGGGCGACCCGGCCGGCTTCCGTCGCTGGGTCCAGGGCCGCCTTCCCCGTGCCGTGGTCGGAGAGCGCGAAGGCAAGCTCGGTTTCGTGGGCTACGCCGATGTCCAATGCCCGCGTGGTTGGCTCTTGCAGGGTGTGTTCACCTGGCCCGAGGTGAGACGTCAAGGTGCCGGAGCGGCCGGAGTGAGCGAGCTCTGCCGCCGAGCGTTCGAGAACCGGGCCGAACACGTCCAACTCGCCGTGGTCGAGGGAAACGTCGCTGCAGAGAAGCTCTACGCTCGGCTAGGATTCGAGCCGCACGCGCGCCTGCGAACGCTACTGTTCGTCTGAAGGGGTGGGGACGTTCTTTCCGCTGTTTCCGTTGTTCCGTTTCCGCAGAGCGGAAACGGAACAACGGAAACAGCGGAAAGAACGTCCCCGCAACAAGGAGAACCGATGGGATTGTTGGATGGAAGAGTTGCGTTGGTCACGGGTGCTGGTGGCGGACTGGGTCGTGAGCATGCGCTCGCCCTGGCACGCGAGGGTGCGAAGGTCGTCGTGAACGATCTGGGTGGCTCGCGGGATGGCAGTGGCGGCGGGCAGTCGATGGCCGACGACGTCGTCGATGAGATCAAGGCCCTGGGTAGCGAGGCGGTCGCCAACTACGAGAACGTGGCCTCGGTCGAGGGTGGCGAGCGCATCGTTCAATCGGCGGTCGATGCCTTCGGCCAGCTCGATATCTGCGTGAACAACGCGGGCATCCTGCGGGACAAGACGCTCTCGAAGACGACCGAGGATCTCTGGGATCCGGTGATCGCTGTGCATCTGAAGGGAACCTACGCGGTCTCCCGGCCGGCCTTCAATCACATGAAGGCGCGGGGGCAGGGCGGGGTGATCATCAACACCTCGTCGACTTCTGGCTTGAACGGAAACTTCGGCCAGGCGAACTACGGTGCGGCCAAGGCCGGGATTGCTGGATTCACGCGTTGCATGGCCATCGAGGGCCAGCGTTACCGCATTCGGTGCTTCATCCTGGCCCCGGTTGCGCTGACCCGGCTCACCGAAGACCTGCCGATGATGCAAGATGATTCGCTGAAGGATCGCATTGCTCCGGGCCTGGTTTCGCCGCTGGTGACGTACCTGGCGAGCGACCTCTCGAAGGATCAGACGAACAAGACCTTCTATGTGGGCGGTGGTCGGATCGCCGAGATGAAGGTGGTGACGGCCGAGGGTGTCACCAAGAAGGCGGACGGCGGGCTCTGGACGGCGCAAGAGATTGCTGACCAGATGGACGGGATTCTCCTGCCCGAGTAGTTGCAGACGACACCCCCGGGGCCCCTTGCTGGGCCCCTGGGGTGTGTCAGGGAGCCCAGGCCCGTCGCCAGGTTTCTCAATTTGCGTCGTGGTCGGTACGTTCTCCGGGGGAGGGCCGAGCGCGGCCCGAGGAGAGATGGTGAGCGAGCTGGGTGGGAACGACGAGACGGGCGCGGAGGTTTCCACGCCTCCTGGGGAGGTGGAGATTCGGCTTCCGGATGCGGAGGTCGCCGACCCCTACTCGGCGATGACAGCTCGCTACAACTTCTTCTTCCGCTGGTTCGCGCGACGCTACATCGGCCACTTGGATTTCGATGAGGCGACGACCACCGCGTTGAAGTCCGTCGAAGAGCGGGGCGCTGTCGTGTACGTCATGCGCTACGCGAGCCGTCTCGACTATTTCCTGTTCAATACCCTGTTTGCGCGGCGTGGCCTACGGCTCTCGGCCTTCGCCAACGGCCTTTCGTTCTACTACTACCAGCCGTTCTGGCCCGCGATCAAATGCTGGTGGAAGCGCCGCCGGGTGGGCGGGAGCGAGCGACGGGAGGAGGACCGGCGCCGCGCGCAGGAAAAGGCACGCGCGGTCGTGAGCCGCGGCGAATCGATGTTCCTCTTCCTGCGAACCCAGCGACTCGGGAGCCTGCTACGTGGACGCGAGGCGGCCGTGGCCGAGGGGCGACGTGACCAGGATCTCCTCGAGGACATTCTCAAGACGGCCCGGGATGAGGACAAACAGGTGACTCTCGTGCCCCTGGCGCTCTTCTGGCGCAAGGGTCCGCGGGCGACCCGTGGCTTCCTGAACCTCACTTACGGCGCGCCGACTCGTCCGACGGATATTGCGAAAGTCACGTCCTTCCTGATGACGTATCAGGATCTCGCGATCCGGCCCGGGGTCCCGATCGATGTGCGGGCGTTCGCGGCGTCGCGCTCCGGGGACGGCGATGCGCGGCTCGTGCGAAAACTTCGCCGCGCGATCCAGGTGTTCTTGTTCCGGGAGGAGCGTATCGTCGAGGGCCCGACGCTTCGGCCCCGGCACCGCGTCCAGGAACTGGTGCTGGCGAGCGATGAGGTCGGGCAGGCGGTGGCCGAGCGAGCACGCGATCCGAAGACGACGCCGGAGGCTGCCCGAGCCCAGGCGGAGAAGATCTTCCGCGAGATCGCAGCCAACATGAACTCCACGTTCCTGGCGATCTTGAACGTTGCCGCCACTTGGATCTTCCGGAAGCTCTTTGCATCGATCGAGACATCCGGGATGGAACGGGTTTCGCAATATGCGAAGGACCAGGCGGTCGTGCTCGTGCCGAGCCATCGCTCCTATTTCGACTTCCTGATCCTGACGTGGCTCTTCTACGGTCAGCATACGATGCCGCCACATATCGCCTCGCGCGACAACATGGCCTTTGGTCCTTTCGGTTTCATCTTCCGTCGTGCCGGCGCCTTCTTCATGCGCAAGAGCTTCGACGATCCGCTCTACAAGGCCGTGTTTCGTGCCTACCTCGCCTATCTGGTGAAGGAGGGTTTCACCCAGGAGTTCTTCATCGAGGGCGGGCGCTCGCGTACGGGCAAGAGCATGGCGCCGCGGATGGGGATGCTGAACTGGAACATCCAGGCGTTCCTCGACAGCGGCCGCAAGGATCTCATCTTCGTTCCGGTCGGCATCACCTACGAGCGTCTCGTCGAAGAGAGCGCGATGATCGACGAGCTCGAGGGGGGCGGTAAGCAGCAGGAGAGCATGGTGGCCCTGGTGCGGGCCCGGAAGGTTCTCCAGCGCCGTTTCGGAAGCGTATTTCTCTGCTTCGGAGAAGCGGTTTCACTCGCCAAGGCTCTCGAAGGCCATGAGCATCTGTTCCGCACTGGAGAGGGCTCGGAAGTCACTGAGGATGATCCGGCCGTCGTTGCGGCCAGACGTGATTTCACCGAGGGGCTCGCCAACGATCTGGTCGAGCGCATCAACTGGTCGATCGTGGCCAACGCAACGTCCGTCGCCGCTTGTGCGCTGCTCGGCGAGCCCCGCCGCGGACTCTTCCGTCACGAGCTGGTGCGGCGCATGGCGGAGGTCGTCGAACTCCTCAACCTCCAGGACGTCCGCCTGACGCCGGCCTTCGCTGCCGACGAGCCCGAGTTCGAGGAATCGATCTCGTTCATGCTGCGCTCCGGACTGATCAAATCCGAAGACGATCCCCGCGGCGAGATCCTCTACTTCGAGGGTTCCACGCGCCGAGCCCTGATCGTCTACCGGAACACGCTCTTCCATTTCCTGATGGCTCCGAGCCTGATCGCTCGCCAACTCCTGCGTGGCGGAACGGAAGGAGAGCTGACCCGGGATCTCGAGTTCTGGCTCGATCTCCTGTACGGGGAGTTCTATGCGCCGAAAGCGTTGGTCCAGAGCGCGCAGCGCAGTGCCTTCCTCGACTACTTCGAGCGCATCGGTGTGCTGGAACGCCGCGAGGATCAACTGCGAGCGACCGAGAAGGGCCAGCCCTATTTCGGTTTCCTTGCTGAACAGACCCGTAGCCTGCTCGAGACGTATCACGCGGCTTTCTCGGCGATCGCGGAGAATGAAGCGCCGCAGACGGCCAAGCATCTGGAGAAGGCCGCCGAGGAGATCTTTCGCCGCGCCAACCTGATTACGGAAGTGCATAGCGCGGAGGGTTGGAATCCGGTGACGTTCCGCAACGCGCTGGAACTCCTGGCACGACGCGGCATCGTGGAGAAGCAACCGGCCGAGGGTCGCGCGGATGCTCTGTATGTGCCGGGCGAGGCTCACGGGGATCTCTCGGTGCTGCTCGGTCGGCTGGCGGGGGCCCTGGGCTCCCGGTAGTCTCGCCGCCCCATGATCTGCCCGAACCCCCCGGACTTCGAAAAACGGGGCGGCCTGGTCACGGCCATTGCCCAGGATCACGCGACCGGTGAGATCCTGATGGTGGCCTACATGAACGAGGCCGCCTTCGAGAAAACCCTCGAGCTTGGTGAGGTGGTGTATTGGAGCACCTCACGGAACGAGTTGTGGCACAAGGGCGAGAGCAGCGGAAACACGCAGATCCTGAAGGAGCTGCGGATCGATTGTGACGCCGACGCGGTACTCGTCCGCGTGGAGCAGAAGGGCGGCGCGGCCTGCCATACGGGCAAGCGCAGCTGCTTCTTCCGGGCCTGGAATGGCGAAGACTGGGACGACGATGGAGAGCAGGTCTTCGATCCTGCTGAGGTGTACGGCAAGTGAGTTCCAAACGCCGCCGCATTCTGCGCCTGGGCCTGCCAAAGGGCAGCCTCCAGGAGACGACCGCCCGGCTCTTCGAGCTGGCCGGCTACAACATCCGTTTTCCCTCGCGCTCGTACTATCCGGAGATCGACGATCTGGAGATCGAGTGCATCCTGATCCGAGCTCAGGAAATGGCGCGCTACGTGGAGCAAGGCGTTCTCGACGCCGGTATCACGGGTGTCGATTGGGTGCAGGAGAACGGCGCCAAGGTCAAGGAGCTGGCCGATCTGAAGGCGCCCTGGCCGAACTACCGCACCGTTCGTTGGCTCCTGGCCGTCAAGGACGGTTCGAAGATCCGCTCCGTCAAGGATCTACAAGGGAAGCGGATCGCCACCGAGGCCGTTGGTCTGACGCGTCGCTACCTGAAGAAGCACGGCGTGAAGGCCGAGATCGAGTTCTCCTACGGCGCCACCGAGGTGAAGCCACCGATCCTGGCGGATGCGATCGTCGACGTCTCCGAGACGGGCTCGAGCATTCGCGCGAACAACCTGCGAGTCCTCGATACGGTGCTCGAGACCACCCCGCGTTTCATCGCCAATAAGGAGTCCGTGAAGGACGCCTGGAAACAGGCCAAGCTCGATCGGTTGCTGTTGATGCTGAAAGGCGCGATTACAGCCGCTGGACGTGTCGGCCTGAAGCTGAACACGCGGCGCAAGGATCTCGACGCGGTTCTCGCAGTGCTGCCCGCCCTGGGTACACCGACCATCTCCGCCCTCGCCGACGACGAATGGGTTGCCCTGGAGATCATCGTCGAGGAGACCGTGGTGCGTCATCTCCTGCCCGAGCTCGTCGAGCTCGGGGCGGAAGGCATCGTCGAGTACCCGATCAACAAGATCATTCATTGAACCGGTTGCTCCGGCTGGCGCAGCTGCTGCCGGACTACGCCGAGACGGCGTTCAGAGGGGCTTTCGGGCATAGGCTGCCTGGACGCGGCTCGCGCCAGGTGGCCCAGGCCGTGATCGTCGGAGCCGAGGGTGTCCTGCTGACGGTCCGGTCCGACCTGCGCGGCTGGGAACTCCCCGGTGGAACGGTCGATCCGGGCGAATCACCGGAGGCCGCCGTGGTGCGAGAGGTGCGAGAGGAGACGGGCCTCACGGTCGAAATCGAGCGGCAGGTCGGCAGCTGGACCCGCACAGGCTTCTTGCCTCATGCCGCCTGGATCTTCCGGTGCAGGCCTCTAGGCGGAGTGCTCACACCGAGCCCCGAGACGCCGAGGGTGGCATGGTGGAATCCTGGGGAGCTGCCCGGCACGCTCTTTCCCTGGTACCGGGAGCCTCTGGCTCAGGGGTTGGCGGAGGCGGGCCCGCCAGTCGAACGCCACGAACACCAGGGCTTGCGCGCCATCGCCGCCGGAATGGCGATCGATCTGCGCATGCGCCTCAGCGACGACGAGGCCCGGTAGCGGAAAGAACGTTCCCGCTTGCGAGTGCTTACGATCCGGTCTCTCGCAGGCCGCTCTGCTCGAGTTCTTTGCCCAACTGCTGGACCTTGCGTTTGAACTCGTCGAAGGCGTCGTCGAAGGAGAGGATGATCTCGGTGGTGCGCGGGATCTCATCGCCGTTCAGCAAGCCGCGGTAGCGGTTCAAGTTGGCCAGGATGGCTTCGGCCACCTTCAGTGCGCGCTTCTCCGTCTTGATCAGCGGCGACTGGAGGGTGTAGACGTTGTTGCGGCCCCAGAGGCTCTCGTCCCGGACGATTGCGATCTCGCGGTAGACGCTGTTGATCGGATCGAAGTTGTACTCGACGCGGACCTCTTTGAAGATGTCCGAGTTGCCGGTGTAGAAACCGCGCTCCTTTTCCACCTTGCCAAGTTGGCGGCAGCGCGGGCAGTAGAACGTATCGCCGTGGTTGAGGAGGAAGACGCCCTTCGCGTAATCCTCGCAGTCGGTATTTTCGCAATACCCAACGCCACGTTTCATGCTTGCCATGAGTTTCGCCTCCGGCTCTCGCCTTGGTTTGCGCGAGCTCCGTTCGAGCCTCCGAAGTCTTGCGACTTCTATAGGCAAGCCCCGTGCCATGCAGCTCTGGGGGGAGCACCGCGGCGCGATGTTCTAGCGTTCTTCCGCTCTTGAGAGTCTAGCTGCAGATCCTTTGCCGATGCCGGGATGCATGCACTTTGCTTGTGCAGGCATCCCGTGTGACTCAAACGGGGAATCCGATTCCCCTCCTCCCGGGCCGTACGCGGCGGGTCCGCAAGTTCCCGCGCACCAGGTCCGGATTTTTTCTCCGGACGCCTTGGTTGGGGGAAAAGGCGAACTGTCGCGACGACTTACGGGACACTCTGCTTATAATCCGCGAGCCGCCTGTTTGTCAACCAGGATTTGATTCTTCGCCAAAGGCGAGTTCGCGGCGAAGCGCTGCACGCTCTCGTGCCAGGTACAGCGCGTAGCCAGCGATGCCTGCGACGGTGAGGCCATAGGCCGCAATGACGTAACTCACGCCACTCCCTCCCGGTTGGCCAGGGCCAATTGGCGGTTCCGCTCGGCACGCAGGCTGCCAACCTCCTGGCGGCGCACCAGCAGGAAGGCGAAGACCGCGACCATCGCCACCATTCCCATGAAGAAGGGCCAGCCCATTCCGGCGCCGAGGCTGTCTCCCCCCAGGTTCTCCGGATGGATCGAACGGCCGGCGGCCAACTTGATCGCGAAATAGTTGAGGGGAATGAGTGTCAACCCTGCGATGCCGTAGACGGCAGCGAAGCGGGCCGCTCGTTCGCTGCCCTCCGTGAAGGAACGGAGCAACAGGTAGGCCACGTACACGAAGAAGAGCAGCAGCGTCACCGTGAGACGCAGATCCCACGACCACCACTTTCCCCAGGTGCCCTTGCCCCAGATCGGGCCGCTGATCAGCATCATGACCGCGAAGAGCACGCCGATCTCTGCGCTCGAAAGAGCGAAACGATCCCAGCGCTCGTCACCCTTCCAGAGGTAGAGGGCGCCTCCAACCGCCGTGCAGATGAAGCCCAGGTACGTGCCGATGGCCATCGGCACGTGGACGTAGAGGATCTTCTGGATGACGCCCTGCACCCGGTCGATGGGTGCATTCCAGGCGAGGAAGGCCCAGGTGGCCACGCAGCCGATCAACAGGAGCGTCGTGATCGTGTGCGCGCGAGAGGGGGAGGAGTCTGCCGTCATGCCCTGGTCATTCGTCGAGGACGTACTCGAAGCCGAGGAACGAAACTATCAGAAACACGCCGTCGGTCACCAGCAACAGCTGAAGGGCCGAAAACGGGAGCTCACCTTCCGCGAGTAGCCCGCGGGTCGCCTGGACCGCTCCTAGCAGGACCGGGACCATCAGTGGCAGCATGAGGAGGGGTAGGATCATTTCCCGGTTGCTGGTGCGCACGGCCATGGCCGAGAACAGGGTGCCCAGACTGCAGAGGCCCACCGCGCCCAGGAAGGCGATTCCGGCCAGCGGTAGCGCGACCGGCCAGAGGTTGAGGCCGAAGGCAAGAGCGAAGGCGAAGGCCGCGACGGCCTGCATGATCAGCACCAGCGTCAGGTTGGCGCCCGCCTTGCCCAGGAAGATCCATCCGCGATCGACCGGGGCGAGGGCAAGGCCCGACAAAGCCTCGTTCTCGAGCTCCATGCCGAACGAGCGGCTCAGCCCCAGCACGATGGCGAAGACGTAGGCCACCCACAGCAAGCCCGGCACATGCTCGCGTGCGGAGCCGGCCTGCCCGGGAGGCGCGGCGAAGTAGAGCACCACGACGACGAGCAAGGCGAAGACCAGCATGGCGACCAACCGATCGCGGCTGCGCCACTCTGTGAGGAGATCCTTCCAGAGCACGGTCCAGAACACACTCATGACGGTGACGGGCTCGCGATCGCCTCACGATAGGCCGCGTCGAGGCTGTCGCGATTGGCCAGGGCCTCGGGCACGATGGATCTGACGGCCCCGTGCTTGAGAATCAGCGTACGGTCCGCCAGGTCGGCGGCTCGGGAGAGATCGTGGGTGACGAGCACGGAGGTTCGCCCACCGTCCCGCGCGGCCTTGAGCTGAACCGTCAGACGATCCGCGGCGGTCGGGTCCAGGCCGGTGAACGGCTCGTCCAACAGCAGGATGGCCGGGTCGTGGACCAGCGCCCGCGCAATGGCGACCCGTTGAGCCATCCCTCGGGAGAAGCCTCCCACCGGGCGGTCGGCCGATGCGCTGAGATCCTGTTCATCGAGCAGGGTCGCGGCTCGGGATTCCGGATCGTCGACGCTCCAGAGACGGCCGGCCAGGATCAGGTTCTCGCGCGCCGTGAGGGCCGGATACAGGAAGGTCGCGTGGCCGATCAAACCGATCCGGCGGCGGCGAGCAATCCGATCATCGGCTGCACCCCCATGCCCGCTGGCGCCGCCCAGGCGGATCGTCCCAGCGGAGGGCCGCGCCAGGCCGGCGATGAGCCGCAACAGGGTCGACTTGCCAGCACCGTTCGGGCCCAACACGGCCAACGTCGAGCCGCAGGGGACATCCAGATCCAGAGGTTGCAACGCCACCAGGGGACCGAAGCGGCGGCTGAGTCCGCGGGCCTCGATCGCGTGGGTGGCCTGGCTCACCCGTTGGCCGCCGGCAACGCCGCTCCGCATCGGGCGCAGAAACGGTGGCTGGTATCGGGCGCGGCGCCACATTCGCTACAGACGGCGGTGCTCCCGGGGGCAGCGGCCGATGTTGGCACTTCGCGTTCTTCCCGCATCAGTTCGATCGCACGAGCGCGCAGCTCGTCACGCAGCGTTCCGTAGTCTTCGTTTTCGACCTTGCCGGTCTCGAAGTCGTGGTCGAGATCGCGCAGGGCGGCAACGACCGCTTCGCGTTCCCGGCCGGCCGCGGTTTCCGTGTCGCCGGCCAGGCCTGCACCGCTGTGCTCGCGCCACAGCGGCGTCACGAGCAGGACCAGAACCAGGGCGCCGCATAACGCGATACCGCCCCGGAACACGACCGTCGGCAACTGGGTTCTTGGCGGCCGGCGATCGATGCGCAGGTTCACGGCCTCCTCGGCTGCGATCTCGTAGGCCTCCAGGTGCATGTAGGTCAGGTCGGAGGTGCGTACCGGGCGCCGCCGGTGGAGACGGTCCGATGCCGGGGCCAGATTTCCCGGATCGGCCACGAAGATCGACAGCAACGGTACCCGCACGGGCCAGCTTCGATCGAAGGCGATGGGGAATGCATCGACCTGCACCTGGTAGGTGACTTCGACCGTGAGTGTGCCGGGCGGCGTTTCGCCGATGACGGCCAGTCCGCCACGTTCGTCGGGCAGCAACGAGATGCCGCGCCCGTCCGCGCCAAATCGCAACCGGGTGATGCCTGATGGGATCGGGATGAAATGCAGAGGCGCGTCGGCCGTGCCGAGTACACGGGCTTCGCCAGTGATCTCGAGGACGTGGGTTTCGTTCACCGCCATGGCGGCATCGTCGACGGCCAGAAGGTCTCGCACCTCTTTCAGCACGACTGCGTCTTCTGCGAGCTTCGCCGGGGGAACGCTCAGGGCGATGGCCAGGCGGGTACCCGGTGGGGTGGGGCCAGCCTCGAAGGCCAGAAAGCCCGAGCCCTCGCCCGGCTTCAGTTCGACCGCGGTGAAGCCCGGGGTCTCGAGTTCCGCACCGACCGGGATCCAGAGCCGGAGCGCCGAGGCGCCGCTCGGCAGTTCCCAGGTGAAATCGATCCGCTCGTTGCTCGCGGAATCCGGGATTCCGACCTCGAACGAGAACGACAGTTCCTGGCTGCCCGAATGCACGGGGCCCCACCAGGAAAGGTCGCGATCCTTTCTCTCGACGCCATCCGGGATCACTCCGAGAGGCATCTGGAAATTGCGGGCGCTGTCCGGCAGCCGCGCGCGGAGGGCGGGCGCGGCGCTCTGGCGGTCAGCCGCACCCACGTGAAATGTGTGGGGACCCGGGTTCTCGATCTGCAGGGTTTCGATCAGGCGCAATCCCGTGCCCGTCCGTTGCAGCCGAAGCTCTGCCGTGCCGGCGGTGAGCGCGCTGGAATCCGCGGAGATCGGAGCGATCCGGATGTCGGCCTGACGCTCCGTCTCTCCCGCGGCGAAGGTGATGCGCCCGCCGGGGAACGGAATGCCCCGAAAACTGGCACCTAGCAAGTACGCGAGATTGCCATCGCGCGAGATGTTCTCGAATGCGAACCGTCCCTGGGAATCGCTGGTCGCCCTGCGCATTCCCGGGAGCCCCTCGGCAGAGAGCGCGTAAAGGGCGACCTCGACCTCGGGCAGTGGTGTGCCGCCTTCGGCCTGAAGGACGCGTCCGCGGATGACGCCATCCCCGATCGGAACGTCCGGCGTTCGATTCTGGGGCTGGGCTGTCGCCGCGAAAGCCAGCGCCATGATGAGGCCGCCCATGAAGAGTTCACGCCGCCAGGCCCGGAATCGCCGAAATGCGTGGCTCACGCTTCGTTCTCTTCCGAGCGGCTCCGCAACGGCGGGTGAGGCCAGAGGATGAGGATCGTGCCGAGTACGAAGGTGTAGCCGCCGATCCAGATCCAGTTGACCAACGGGTTGCGGTAGACCTTCACCGTCGCCGACCCGTCGGGCTCGATGGCCGTCAGGATGACGTACAGGTCTTCGAGGAGAGTCGAGTAGACCGACGGGATCGAAGCCGGCTGCTGTTCCAGCCAGTAGACCCGGCGTTCTGGAGTCATGGTGACGAGCGGCTCGTCGTCCTGGAAGAGAGCAATCCGGGCGATCGCTCCACCGTAGTGCTGGGCCGGAATCGGTCGGGCCGTGCGGTATTCGAGCCGGTACCCGTTCATTTCGATCGAATCGCCGACACGGATGTTCTCGAGCCGTTCTTCGTTGAATGCGGCTCCAGCGATCCCGATGAAGATGAACACCACGCCGAGGTGGACCACGTAGCCGCCGTACCGCCGCTGGTTCTTTCGCATCAGCGTTGCAACCGCCCGGGCCGGGTTCTCGCCGCGGCGCATACGCGCGCGAACCGCGCGTAGGTACTCCTGCGAGATCGTGCCGACCACGAACCCGGAAACCGCCCAGACGAGCACCGGAAACACACCGCCCGAGAGGCCTGTGCCGATGCCGGTGGCGAAGCCGACCGCCAAACCGCAAATGGAGGGCCACACGAACTGGCGCCGCAGGTTTGCTCCGGACGCGCGGCGCCAGGCAATCAGCGGTCCGATGCCGGTGAGAAGCAACAACGGAAGCGCCACGAAACTGGCGAGGCCGTTGAACCAGGCGGGACCGATCAAGAGCTCGGTGCCGGTGATCCATTCCGAGACCTTCGGGAAGAGGGTGCCCCAGAAGACCACGCCGAGGAACGCCATGAAGAGCCAGTTGTTCACGACGAAGCCGGCTTCGCGGGACAGCACGGATTCGAGCTGGTGCTTGGCTCGGAGTTCCGGGGAGCGCCAGGCGAGGATGCCAAAGAAGAGGACGACGGTCGCTACGACGTAGCCCAGGAAGAGGATTCCGAAGATCTCGGTCTGGGCGAACGCGTGGACGGATCGAACGAGGCCGCTACGGGTGAGCATGGTGCCGAACAAGCAGAGCGTGTAGGTCAGCCCGATCAGCACCAGGTTCCAGACCTTCAGCATGTCCCGCTTTTCCTGCACCATCACCGAGTGCAGGTAGGCAGTGGCTGCGAGCCAGGGCATGAAGGACGCGTTCTCTACCGGATCCCAGGCCCAGTAGCCCCCCCAGCCGAGCACTTCGTAGGCCCAGCGTCCGCCGAGCAGGATGCCGACCGAGAGGAAGAACCACGCCCATAAGGTCCACCGGCGGGTGATGCGCATCCATGCGGTTCCGAGTTCGCCTGTCGCCATGGCGGCGAAGGCGAAGGCGAAGGGCACAGCGAAACCGACGAGCCCCGTGTACAGGACGATCGGGTGGATCATCATGACGGGATGCTGCAGTAGCGGGTTGAGGCCGTTGCCGTCGGAGAGCACCTGGCCCGGGGCGACCGCTTCGAAGGGGTCGGACACGAAGTTCAGCATCACGCCGAAGAAGACCGCGTTCAGCATCAGCATCGCGCTCACCCAGGGGATCAAGCTCTGATTGCGGCGGTTGACGACGACCGCAACCGCCGCGTAGGCCGCCAACATCCAAAGCCAGAGCAGCAGGGAGCCGGCCTGGCCGCCCCAGAGCGCGGCGAGGCGGTAGTGGGTGGCCATGCTGCGGGCCGCGTGGCTTGCCACATAGGAGAGCTGGAAATCGAGGGTGGCAAAGGCCCAGAAGAGGCTGCCGATGGCAACGCTCGCCAACACGAAGTGGACGAGGACGGCGATTCGCGCGACTTCTGCCCAGGCCGCGTCCCGGCGTACGCCTCCCACCACGCCCGCCACGGCGCCGACGAGGGCGACCACGAAAGCAAACCCCAGGGCTGAGGCGCCGACCTCACTCATCTGCGGGCATCCGCTCACTCATCTGCGGGTATCCGCTCACCCGTCTGCGGGTTGTCGCCCGCTCATCGGCGGGTTGCCGCTCGCTCATCCGGGCTAGCTCGAAGTGCCGGAGCCCGGGGGTTCCTGACCCTCGAACTTCGACGGGCATTTGGCGAGGACATTGGTGGCGTGGAAGGTGTTCCCGCCGCTCTCGGCAGGATGCAAGCGGCCCTCTACGACGACCTCGGCGCCGTCCTTGAAGAGGTCCGGCGTCTCGAGGCTCGCGTAGACCACCTGCATCATGCGGCCGTCCGCTTCTCCGGCGTGAGGCGGTGTGCTCTGTACGCGAAAGCTCACCTGTTTGGCGTCTACGTCGCGCTCGATGGAGCCATCAGCGACGTAGCCGTGCACGCGCACCGCGCGGCTCGCTTCGCCGTCTGCGGCCGCGAATTCTTCGAGGGTCTGGTAGTAGGCAAACGACGCTTCGCTGACCTGCGTCGAGCCGTACCAGCCGAGCAGCAACGCCATCAAGACGCCGCCGATGGCGATCTGGACCCCCTTGGACATGCTCCGCAAGCTATCCCCTCGACCGGTTTCCGTCAAACCCCGGGAGGCGCGAAAGCGTAGGAAATTCGATGGGTTGCAAGCGTCTCTCAGTTGACATGTTCTAGCTCCACGGCTACCTCGCCGGTGTGCGAATTCCTCCTCACATCCGGGCGGTCCAGCCGTTCCTCGCGATGGAGTTGATGGAGCGTGCGCAGGAGATGGAGCGGGCGGGGATCCACGTGGTGCACCTCGAAGTCGGCGAGCCGGATTTCGATCCACCGCCTGCGGCGCTGCGCGCCTGCGCCGAAGCCCTGGGCTCCGGACACACGAACTACACGGACAGCCGGGGCCTTCCCGAACTCCGCGACGCGATCGCAGCGGACAAGACGCGCCGCACGGGCAGTTCGGTGGATCCGGCCCAGGTGATCGTGACGAGTGGCACATCCCCGGCGATGCTGATGGTGTTCGGCCTCGTGCTCGAGCCTGGTGACGAGGTGATCGTCCCGTCGCCGCACTACGCGTGTTATCCGAACTTCGTGCGTTTCTGCGGTGGGAAGCCGGTGGCGGTGGCCTGCGCTCCGGAGGCTGGCTATGCCGTGGACGTGGACGCGGTGCGAAGTGCCGTCACCTCCCGGACGAAGGCCATCGTGGTGGGCACACCGGCCAATCCGACCGGTGCCATTCAGAGCCGCGAGACGCTCGAAGCCCTGGCCAGCCTCGGTGTGCCTCTGGTTTGCGACGAGATCTACGATGGGCTCGTCTACGACGAAGCCCGCGTGGTCTCTGCGCTGGAAATCACCGATCAGGCGTTCGTCCTGGATGGGTTCTCGAAGCGCTACGCCATGACAGGCTTCCGTCTCGGCTACGTGATCGCCCCGCAAGCCGCGATCCGCACCTTGCAATCGCTGCAGCAGAACCTGTTCATATCCGCGAGCGAATTCGTACAGCGGGCGGGGATCGCAGCCCTCCAGCAAGGGGACGCCACCGTCGAGGCAGCCCGGGCGAGCCTCGCGCCCCGGCGCCGGCTGCTGATCGATGGTCTTCGCGAGCTCGGCTTCGTCATTCCCGTCGAGCCCGAGGGTGCGTTCTACGTGTTCGCGGATGCGGGCGCCTTCAGTGGGGATTCGCTCGCCTTGGCGAATGCGTTGCTCGAACGCGCGCACGTCGCCGCCACTCCAGGAATTGATTTCGGTTCCACGGGGGAGGGCTGGCTTCGCTTTTGTTATGCGGCGCCCGAGGCGGATCTACGCGAGGCGCTCGCTCGGCTCTCTCGCTGGTCGGAAGGGGGAGCCCCCTCGGCTTGATGGGCCTACCCGCCCGATCGGATCAGGTCCAGCTGTAGCGCTTCGCAGGTCGCCTCGCTGCGCGAGGGATTGCGATGGAACTTGCCCAGCTGGGATGCGAACGCGGCACGGGATCGGCCGAGCATTCCGGCGGTGCCCAACAAGACCAGCAGCAGGATCCCCGGTTCCGGGACGGAGAGCCGCAGGGCGAGTGTATTCGGTGGTGACGTTCCGCCCCCATCGCTCACCAGGACGAGGCTCGTATCGCCGTTCGCCAAGGTCGGGCCGAGACCCATGCCCTCGATGTTCAGTGCGCCGCCCAACCGGCTCCAGAGCAGGGTCTTGCCGACGCCTTGGAAGCTGGCACCCGCCAGGGCCGGCAGGCTGCTGGTATCCGTCGCGCCGTTGAAATCGATCAGGAAGAGCCGCGATTGAAATCCGCCGAGGGCGAGCGCGCGTTCGAGCACGAGCAGCTCCCCGCTCGGGAGCGCCACGAGATCGACCACGCCCGAGAAGCTTCCCTGGGCTTCGGTCCGATAGGCCCATTGCCCGGCGGCGGTTCCCGTTCCGTCGAAGCGTTGGATGCGCACCCAGGTACCGTCGACGAAGTTCGCGACCGGGCCGTCGACCAGGAGGGCGGCCTCGTTGGCGGTCCACAAGGCGGAACCGTCCGGCGCGAGGCTCAGCGATTCCAGGCCGAGATTCGGCCTCAGATTGGCGAAGATCGGCGGCAAGGTGACGTTGCGGATCAACGCGCCGGTGGTGGGATCGACTTCCCGGATCGCCGGGCCGACCTCGTCCGATACGAAAACGCTCCCGGTAGCGCTGCGCCAGGCGACGCCCTCCAGATCGACCCCGCCGGCGAGAATCACGGGTGTGCCTGCGCTGGCCTGGCTTACGAAGCCCGTCACCGGATCGATGCTGATCGAAACGGGGTGGAGTGTCCCTCCGGAATCCGCGACCGAGAGGAACTGGCCGCCACCAGTGTGAGCGATTCCCGAGAATTCCGCGTTTCCTGCACCGCTGATGACGACAGGCGTCTGGCCCGGATCGACGACAGCGAGGGCGGAGGCCGTGGTCGGGGGGCCGACAGTCGCGATCAGGCACGCAGCGAGCAGGAGGAAGAGCCTACGAGAGCGCAGGAGTACGCGAGACATATGGAAGAAGGGTGCCCCGAAAGGCCATGACGTGGCGCGTTTCTTGCGCGGGGGATTCGAAACACGCAGGCATCGGGGGGGGGGGCATGAGTCCCCTGGGGATGCCAGGATCCGACGGCGCGAGTGGAATCGAATGGCCTGCCCGCGAACCGTCGGACGCGTTCGGCCTACTCGCCCGATGTGGGCCCGCCCTGCACGGCGTCGATGGCTGCCCGCACGAGCGGCTCGATTCCCTGCAACTCATCCTGGCCGGATTGGGTAAGCCCCAGGCGCACGATCACCAGATCTGCCGAAGGGACGATGACCACGTATTGTCCGCTCATGCCGCGGGCCGCATAGGCCTCCGGCGGTACCGACGGCCACATGCGCTGGGTCGGGTCGGCTGGATCGCCTGCGTTCAGCCACCACCCCGCGCCGTATCGGCCCTCGGGTGCTTTCGGCGTGGGTGTACTCACGTACCGGATCCAGTCTTTGGGAAGGATGCGCTGGCCGTTCCATGTCCCCCCTTGCAAATGGAGTTGGCCGAAGCGTGCCCAGTCCCTGCCAGTCGCGTAGAAGAAGGGAGGAGCCGATGAAGCTCCCGGACGCGTCGGTTTCGAACACCGCGCTGCGCATTCCGATGGGGTCGAAGAAGGACGTGCGACTCCAGCTCACCTGGGCTTCGACGTCGCGCCCGAAGAGATCACGCAAGATGCGGGCGAGGATGTTCGACGTGCCACTCGAGTAGGCCCATTCGCTGTCGGGTTCGTGGAGGAGATCCATGCCTGCGGCGAATGCGCCTGCGTCCGGGTGGGTGAAGAGCATCTGGGAGACGTCGTTCACGGCCCCATAGGTTTCATCGAAGGCGAGGCCGCTCGACATGCGCAGCAGCTGGTCGACGGTAATCGAGCCGCGGGGATCGGCGGGCCCGCGCCACTCGGGAACCGGGGCAGGGCCGAACCGATCGAGCCGGCCTTCGAACTCGGCGACACCAAGCAGCGCGGCGATCACGCTTTTCGCAGCGGACCAGGAGAGCAATCGGGAATCGCGATCGACGCCGGGGGCATAGCGTTCGGCCAAGAGCCTTCCGCCGTGGGCGACGAGTACGGCGAGAGTCTGGCGCATCCGCCCGGGCTGGTTCTCAGGCTCGGCGAAGGCTTCATCGAGGGCGGCGACGAGCGCGGGGTTCGCAGGGCCGTCGAGGGGGGCACTGCCTTCCGGCCACGGCAGATCGGGTCGAAGGGGGGGCGCGTGGGGTGGATCCTCGAAGCTGCGAAGTGCAGCCTCGTCCTCGTCGAGAACGAGTGTGCAGCCAACGCCGCCGCGAACGATGGCTCGTCCGCGGGCCCAGGCTGCGGCCCGGCTTCCGGTGGTTCCCGTCCCAGGGTCGTGCTGGAGTTCGACCAGTTTAGCGCCGGCACCGAGCAGGGGGCCTACGTAGTGCGCCATGACCCACTCCGGATCGAGGCCGGTGTGGTGCACCAGGCCGCAGGCGACCAGGGCGCTCATCCCGGCACCGACGCGAGCCGCCGTCCACGCTTGGGAGCCGATGGCGACCAGGGCCCCGAGGAGGAGCAGAGGCAACCCGAGGGTTCGGAGGGCTCGGTTCATGGATGGGTTGACCTCGAAGGTTCAGGCACTTCTTCGAAGCGGCAGGCTGATCAGGAAGAGGAGAACCGTCGCCAGGGCGATGCTCGCGCCCGCTGCCAGATCGAATTGGTAGGCCACGAAAAGGCCCACGACACCGGATATGGCACCCAGGCCCATGGCCAGCGCAACCTGGCCTCGAAAATCCCGGGCCCAGAGTGCGGCGGTGGCGGCCGGGACGACCAACAGGGCTTCGATCAACAGGACACCGACCAGCCGGACGCCGAGGATCACCGTGATGGCCAGCAACACGAGCAAGAGCATTTCCAGCTTCTCGACCGGATGGCCGTAAGCGCCCGCAATCTCGTCGTCGAATGCGACGAAGAGGTGCGCGCGAAACGTGAGTGCGAGAAGGATCAACACGCACGCGCCGAGGCCGAGCAGCGCCGTCAACTCGAAGGGCGAGATCGCCAGGACGTTGCCGAACAAGTAGCCGAACAGATCCTGTTGGGCGCTTCGTCGCAGGCTCACCAGGACGAGGCCGAGGGCCATCGCGCCGGTGAAGAAGACTCCGATCACGGTATCCTGGGAGAGCTCACTGCGCCGTCTCGACCAGGCGATCGCGACGGCTGTCCCGACCGCGAAGACCGCTCCGCTCCAGGTGGGGCTCATGCCTAGCAAGAGGCCGATCGCGATGCCGCCGATGGCCGCGTGAGAGATGCCGATGCCTGCAAAGGCCATTCCCCGAAGGACGACGAAGAAACCAAGGCCGCCGCATACGATGCCGACACCGATCGCGGCGATCAGCGCCCGTTGCATGAAGACAAGCTCGAGCATTCGGCTCAGTGCCCCGGGCCGTGACGGCCGTGGTGGTCGATTTCGCCGCGCAGGAAGTCGAATTCGCAAGCGTAGGCTTCCTTGAGGGCGTGGCTGTGAACGACTTCATCCGGATTGCCGTGGACATGCATATGGCGGTTGATGCAAAGGAGTCGATCGGCCTCGCCGGCCAGGGCCACCAGATCGTGGGAGACGGCGATCACGGAAAGACCGAGCTCGGATTGGAGCTTGCGGCATAGCCGATAGAAGGCCTGCTCCGCTGGAAGATCGAGACCTACGGTCGGCTCATCGAGAATCAACAGGCGGCTGCTTGCGCACAAGGCCTGGGCGAGCACCACCCGGCGCTGCTCGCCGCCGGAGAGCTGCCCGATCGGCCGATCCGCCAACGGGAGGATTCCGACCCGCTCGAGATTCTCCTCTACGGCTTCGCCTTCCGCTGTCGCCAACCCCAGCCGACCCCGCCAACCCCGTCCGCGCAACCCTCCCATGGCGACGATATCCCGCACGCGAGCCGGGAAGCCCGCGGGCACGTTGTTGCGTTGGGGCACGTAGCCGATGCCTTCGTCCCGCTGGTGGCCGGGCGTCGCACCGAGCACGCTGATCTCGCCCGCGTCGGGCTTCAAACTGCCGAGCAGCGTCTTGAGGAGCGTCGTCTTGCCGGCACCGTTCGGGCCGCAGATGCCAGCAAACTCTCCCGGCGCCACGTCGAACGTGATGTCTTCGAGGACGGGGTGTCCGTCGCGCTTGACGTAGAGCCCCTGGACGTGGAGGACAGGGGGGACGCGCTCGTTCATCGTGGGCCCCCCATGGCGCGGCGGAACGCCGCCGCGTTGAAGCGAAGCAACGCTTCATAGCTCGCGCGGGCCGGGTCCGCCGGGTCGCCGAGGGGATCGACGTTCTCCGTGCTCGCTCCGAATTCTTCAGCGACACGTTCCGCCATGCGGCCGGGAAGCTGAGGTTCCACGAGAATCGCCCGGATGCCGGCCGCTCGGGCCTTGGCGACGAGTTTGCCGAGGCTCCGCGGGCCCACCTCGCCTCCGTCTGCGTGGCGCAACACGCCGATGGCCTCGAGGCCGTAGCGCTCGGCGAAGGCTGCCCAGGCATCATGCAAGGCAACGAATTGGCCGCCCGTATCGGCGAGCTCTGTGCGCACGCCTGCATCCAGGGCCGTCAGCCGGACCTGGAAAGCCCGCAGCTGCTCGGCGTAGGCTGCCGCTCCGTCCGGGTCTGCAAGGGCCAGCGCATCGGCAAGTCGCGGTGCCAACAGGTCACGGACCGCAATCGGGTCGAGCCAGGCGTGGGTCGGCAACCCGAGGCTGACAGCGAGGGCGAGATGGCGGCCGGTAGCGAGTGTGTCGCCGAGCCGCGCGGCCCACGCATCCGAGCCGTCTCCTGCAGAAACGAACAGGCATGCCGCTTCAGCGCGAGCGGCGTCGGAGGGCCGTGGCTCGAACGCGTGAGGGCTCGCACCCGAGGGCACCAGGACCAGGCTGTCGACGCGTTCCCCTCCGATCTCCTGGACGAGGAACGAGAGCGGGACGAGGGTCGTCACGACGTTGCCGCAGGCGTTGGCTGCGCCGGGAAGGGCGACGAGCCCGGCCATCAGAAACAGGAAGAGAGGACGGACGCGATGCATCAACAGACCTCGACCGACTCCTCGAAATCCTTTGGCTCCACCTGGATCGTGACATGTTCGATGGCATACCGATCGCGGAGGAGGCATTGCAGTTCGCCTAGCAGCGCGGCCGGGGGCGTGTCCTCGCGGCAGGCCACATGACAGGAGAGGGAGACCATGCCGCTGGTGATCGTCCAGACATGCAGATCGTGCACCGAGGCCACACCATTCGCGTTCGCCAGTTCCCGCCCGATCTCGGCCACATCCAGATGGCGGGGTGCGGACTCCAGCAACACGTCGACGGTTTCTTTCAGCAGGGTCCAGGCCGAAGCCAACACCAGCAGAGCGATCACCGCCGAGGCGATCGGGTCGGCCAGCGTCCAATCGAAGAGCCATACGCAGAGGCCAGCGGTCATTGCGCCTACGCTGCCGAGGGCGTCGCTCATCAGGTGGAGCCAGGCGCCGCGCATGTTCAGGCTGGCATCCCGGCCGCCTTGGAGCAGGAACAAGCCGAGGACGTTGACGACGAGGCCGCCGGTGGCGATGGCGAGCATTGGCAGGCCGAGTACCTCGGGCGGCGCGGCGCTTCGCTCCCAGGCTTCGATCAGGATGAAGATGGCGACGACCACCAGGGCCGTTCCATTGGCGAGGGCCGCGAGAATTTCCGAACGCCGATAGCCGAAGGTGCGTGCTGCGGGAGCGGGGCGTTCGGCCAGCCAGAGGGCCGCCAGGGAGAGGGCGAGGGCGGCAACATCCGAGAGCATGTGCCCCGCGTCGGCCAGGAGTGCAAGGGAGCCGGTCCAGAGGCCACCGAGTACCTCGGCAACCATATAGGTGGCTGCCAGGGCCAGCGTCCATGCCAGGCGCTTTCGCTGCTGGGGCCGGGAGAGGGCCGACGAAGGCCCATGCGCGTGCCCATGATCGTGATCGTGCATCTGGACAGTTTCCCCTACCGTAGCCCGCGGCGCAGCCGCAGCCCGGCCCGCCTTCTTCTCGTGGGCAGCCGCGCTACTTTCCGCTGCCTTCGCAACCGGGAGACCCCATGGCCGATTTCGAGATCCATCAGTTCCTCTGCCTGTCGGACAACTACGCCGTGCTCCTGCATGACGCGGACTCCGGCGTGACGGCGGTCATCGATACACCCGAGGTCGCGCCGATCGAGGCGGCTCTCGAAGCCAAGGGCTGGAGCCTCACCCATATCCTGAACACGCATTGGCATCCGGACCATACGGGCGGGAACCTGGAACTCCAGAAGAAGACGGGAGCCGAGATCATCGGGCCCCGGGCGGAGCAGGACAAGATCCCGGGTATCCAGAAGGCCGTGGGCCAGGACGATGTCTTCGATCTCGGTGGTCACGAAGTCCACGTGTTCGATGTGCCCGGTCACACGGCGGGGGCCGTGAACTACTGGTTCCCGAACGACCGGCTGGTGTTCACCGGGGATACATTGTTCGCGATGGGCTGCGGTCGCCTCTTCGAGGGAACGCCCGAGACGATGTGGACCTCGTTGCAGAAGCTGATGGAACTTCCGCCCGAGACCCGCGTCTACTGTGGCCACGAATACACCCAGGCCAACGCTGCCTTCGCCCTCAGTGTCGACCCGGACAACACGGACCTGAAAGCCCGGGCTCAGCAGGTGGACGAGACCCGCGCCGCGGGCCAGCCGACGCTCCCGACCACGATCGATCTCGAGCTTCGCACCAACCCCTTCCTCCGCCCCGCGACGTCGGGGTTGCAGAAGGCGATCGGGCTGGAGGGTGCAGCGCCGGTCGCGGTATTCACCGAGACGAGGCTTCGGAAGGACAACTTCTAGCGGAGACGCTCTCCGTGCCTGTATGGGGGAAGTCGGCTCAGCTCCCCGTCCACTCCGGCTCGCGCTTCTCCGCGAACGCCCGGGCGCCTTCCTGCGCGTCCTTCGATGTGAAGATCTTGCCGCTCTCCGGGCCCTGGTGGGACCAGAATTCCTCTTCCGTGCGGCCGTAGGAATCGACGATCAGCTTCTTCGACATGGCGACCGACAGCGGTGCATTGCGGGCGATCTGTCTCGCCAGGTCGAGCGCCACGTCGAGTGCATTGCCCGGTTCGGATACGCGCGCGATCAAGCCGAGTTCGAGGGCCCGCTCGGCGCTGATCGGATCGCCCGTGAGCGCCATCTCCATCGCGACGCCGTGGGGCACGACGCGCGGAAGGCGCATGAGCGCGCCACCGGCGGCGAAGAGTCCGCGCTTCGCTTCGGGAATGCCGAACTTCACGTTGTTGGCCGCCACCAGCAGATCACAGGTGAGTGCGAGTTCCAGTCCACCCGCGAGCGCAAAGCCTTCGATCGCTGCGATCAACGGCTTCCTGGCGCCGGCCTGCAGGAACTTGCCGAAACCCACGGGCGGGCCCTGGGTGGCGAACCACTTGAGGTCCATGCCTGAGGAGAACCCGCCTCCGGCGCCCGTCAGTACGGCGGCCGTCAGCCCCGGGTCGTTGTCGAGTTCTTCGACCGCGGCATTCAGTGCGTCGGCCAACGGGCCGTTGACCGCGTTCCGGGCCTCGGGGCGATTCAGGGTGATGACCAGGATGCGGTCGTGTCGTTCGGTCAGGACTTCATTTGCCATGATTCAATCCTTCGATCACTTGGGGGGAAGGCGAACGCCACCGTCGCAGCGCACCACTTCACCGTTCATGTAGTCGTTGGTGATGAGTTGCATCACCATCTGGGAGAGTTCGTCCGCGTAACCCAGGCGCTTGGGGAAGAGCACGCTCTGGCCGAGCTTGGCCTTGAAGGCCTCGCTGCCTTCGCCTTCGCCATAGATGGGCGTGTCGAACAGGCCCGGCGCGACCGTGTTCACGCGAATGCCGATTGCCGAGAGGTCGCGCGCGATCGGAAGCGTCATGCCGACCACGCCGCCCTTCGAAGCCGAGTAGGCACACTGACCGATCTGGCCTTCGAAGGCCGCGACCGACGTCATGTTGACGATCGCACCGCGCTGGCCCTGCTCGTCGAGGGGCTCCTGCTTGGCCATCATGGCCGCAGCAAGCCGCAGACAGTTGAAGCTGCCGATCAGGTTGACGCGCACCACGAACTCGAAGACCTCGAGCTTGAACGGCTCGCCCTGGCGATCGACCGTTCGGCCGGCGCTGCCGATACCCGCACCGTTGACGAGTGCGCGAAGGGGCGCCATGCCAACGGCCGTCTCGCAGGCGATCTGTACCTGATCGGGATCGGCCACGTCGGCCTTCACGAACTCGCCACCGAGTTCGCTTGCCACTTCCTTTCCCTTCTCCTCGTTCATGTCGAGGATCACGCACTTCGCGCCCGCAGCCGTCAGCCGGCGCGCGCACGCTTCGCCGAGGCCGGAAGCGCCACCCGTGACGATGGCAGAGCTATTCGAAACATCCATTTCAGTTCTCCTGGTTCGGGCACACGGGGTGCCCGGGGTTCAATCCGAGGTTTCCGCAATCACGCCTTTCACGTTCTCGCGCAGGCGATTGAGTAGCCCGGCGAGTTCGCGACGTTCCTTGCGGGAGATGCCCGCGCGAAACTCTCCGCGCAGACGCTCGTCGATCTTCGCGACCTGATTCGCCAGCTGGTCGCCGTCCGGCGTCACGGCGACGAGCCACACGCGGCGGTCGCCGGGCTTGGGCTGGCGTTCCGCCAGGCCCCGCGCCTCGAGGGAGTCGACCATTGATCCCATCGCGGCGCGTCCGAGGCCCATGTGTTTGGCGAGTTCGGCCTGCATCAGAGGGCCGCGCTCCTGCGCATAGGCGAGCACGCTGGCTTCGGAGAGGTTGAGGCCAAGCTCTTCGAAGCCCAGGTCGTACGCCCGCCGGATGCCCCGGGCGAGCGACATGAGTGTCGATTCGACCCGGAGCCACGGCGGTGCATCGAGCTCGTGCTTGCTGGATTCGCTCATGGCGGATGCGAACGCTGGGCTGCGATCAGGCCCGGCGCAGCAGCGTTCCGGTCCCGAGGCCTCCACCGCAGCACATGGTCACGAGCGCGTGCTCCTTGCCGCTGCGCTGCAGCTCGTGCACGGCCTTGGTGATGAGCACCGAACCCGTGCCACCGAGCGGATGGCCGAGTGCAATCGCGCCGCCATTCGGGTTCACGGTCGCCATGTCGGGCTTGAGTTCGCGCTCCCAGGCCAGCACCACCGAGGCAAAGGCTTCGTTGATCTCGACGATGTCGATGTCGCTCATCTGCATGCCGTTGTTCTCGAGCATCTTCCGGGTCGCACCGATCGGCCCGGTCAGCATCAGGACCGGGTCGCTGCCCGTGAGGCAGGCGTCGACGATCGTGGCCAGTGGCTTCAGGCCGAGGGCGTCGGCCTTTTCCTTCGTCATCAGCAGGATCGCGCCGGCGCCGTCGCTGATCTGCGACGAGGTGCCGGCCGTGTGGACGCCACCTTCCTGGTTGGTCTTGAGCTTTGCGAGCCCTTCGAGCGTGGTCTCGCGCAGGCCCTCGTCCCGCGCGACCCGATGGGTCGTCTCGAGCGCATTGCCCTCGTCGTCGACGTCGGGCGCGTCGATGGGGAGGATCTGACCGTCGAAGCGATTCTCCGCCCAGGCTCCGGCGGCGAGGTCCTGGGAGCGCTTGCCGAAGGCATCCGTGTCTTCGCGCGTGATGCCCCACTGTTTGGCGATGCGCTCGGCGCCCTCGAACTGGGACGTCCACTCATAGTGCTCCCAGTAGTTCTTGTTCACCGGCATGCCGGTGCTGCCCTTGGGGATGGTGGCGCCCATGGGCACGCGGCTCATGAGCTCTACGCCGCAGCCAACGGCCGAATCGACGACGCCCGAAGCCACGAGCGAGTAGGCGAGGTTGGTCGCCTGCTGGGAAGATCCGCATTGGGTATCGACGGTCGTCGCCGCAACGTCCAGCGGAAGCCCGGCGGTGAGCCAGGCGTTTCGCGCCACGTTCATGGTCTGCATGCCCACCTGGCCGACGCAACCGCCGACCACCTGGCCGACTTCCTTGGGATCCGCACCGCTGCGTTCGAACAATTCCTTCTGGACCTGACCGAGCACGTCGATCGAATGGCAGGTGGACAGACCGCCGTTGCGACGCCCGAGAGGGGTGCGCACGGCTTCGACGATGACGACTTCACGCATGGGGGGGGATTTCCTCTATGGATGGAATGGGCTCCGATCGAGGATCGACAGCCGACTGTCCGCCCGAGGGTCGGACGTGGGGCCGGACCCGATGTCCGGCGGTAAATGGTTCGGCGCCATACTATCCAACGACAGACAAAAAGTCGAGAAGGACTCCAGGTCTGGGGTTCCCGAGGCGCGGTGGAGGGCGGTCGACGGCGTCCGTCATCTCACACGAGGAGGAAGTGGCCGCGCCCTCAGATGAAGGTCTGCAGGATCGTGGCTGCGATGCCTGCGCCGAACGCGATCTTCTTGTGCTTCGGCAGTTCGCCCCACCAGTTCGTCTGCTCGCGTGAGCCGAGCCCTGTGTTGATGCACGCGTACAGGATGCCACCGAGGGCAACCGAAACCAGGAAGATGCGCAGAGCGTGGAGCGGATCCATCCACCGATCATAGCGGTTGGCGGTACCCGGGTGGTACCACCCGGATCCGGTGACTCGCCGTAGACTGCGTCTGCCCGACACGAGGGGGGCAAGCCCGTTGCCGGGAACGAGTGCGGTTTCGAAACCGGTGCCGCAACGGCAGCGGTACTTCAAGTGCGTGTGACGGACGGTGCGGAACCCGTGTCGAAGGCGACAAGCAGCGCTGACGCGGCGCCGATAACGTGGCTGAGCGGCAACAAGGGGTTGGCGACCGTCGGTCGTCCCAGGTCGAGGAGCGAGGTATCGGTAGCCAGCTCGAAACCGAGCTTTACGGCGAGGCTCGCGAGCAGGACCAAGTGCAGTCTGGGCATCCTGCCGTCGCATCGCATCCCGCGCAATGCCGCGAAGGCCGTAGCGCCACAGGCGACGCCAGACAGTCCCGCGAACCGGGCGACATCGGGCCGTAGCAGGAACACGCCGAGCCCCACGACGAGGCCGCCGCCGAGCACCAGCACGGCGTAACGGCACCAGTCCGCGTCGTCGAGCAGCACACCACACGCGATGATGACCAGGGCGTTGTGGGCCAGTTGGGTCCACGAGTAGTGGACCCAACTGCTCGTCAAGATCCGCCAGAGCTGCCAGGACTCGATGGCGTCCCGCTCGAAAATCCACACACTCGAAACGTCGGGAAGCACGTGAACGACGACCGCGACGACGACAGCGGCCAGGGAGATCAGGACGCTGCGCGGAAACGGGTCACGCACGTTTGCGAGTGCTCCCGAGGCGAGCAGCGAGCGCTGCCCCGGCGGTCAGAGCCGCCATGAGTGCGCCCGCGTCACCGCTGTATCCGGGGCGGCTAGAGATCTCGTAGTCGTCGGGCCGATCCTTCACGCGCTGCTGGAGATCGGCGAGGGCGACATCGAGGTTTGCGATCAGGTCCTCGCCGGCCTTCTCGAAACCCCGGACGCTATCGCGCTTGAGCTTGCCTTGAAGGTCGATGGGCGCGGCTCGACCCTTCACGAGGCTGGTGCCCGGCGCGCGGAACAACATCTTCCGACTCTCGATGTCGAACACGGCGGCGTCGATCAACGTGTGGGTGTCGTTCTTCTCCGCGGGGACGATGTAGGCCCCGACGATCGTCCAATAGGTCAGTGAAAGGGCATCCTGAGTCGTGAACTGGACCTGGTCGTAGGACATCAGGGCGATGACATCGATGCCATACAAGTGTAGACGCTCACTCAGAAGCGTAGAAATCTGATCATTTGGCCGGGGGGCGACGCAGCCCGCCGTTCCGGATTCCGATTCAGATCTTCCGGGTCGAAAGGTCCTTGACCCAGGGCGAACGCCCTCCCGGCTCGACCG
>JAAETT010000060.1 GCA_024228115.1 bacterium | reverse complement strand
TCGATCCCGCAGGAGTGCATATGGCTGTTCGTGTAGAATCTCATCGGGTCTCCTTCTGAGCGGATGCTCTGTGTTATGTGCATCCAACCTACTCGATGGCCGAGTGGGTTCAGGAGGGGGCCTGGATGAGGATCAAGGCCCAGGCAAGAACGCGCATCCCCTCCCCTCCCAAGGAAAGTCAACCAGCGGGGACGGGGTGTTCGCTGTAGGCGGGCCTAGGGGATGACCTGCCAGCCTTCGTCGGAAAAACCCAGCAGCCGTTGAACCTCAGGCGACGCCTTCTCGGCGACCTCGACCCCGGTCGTCACATGGTGATCCTCGAGCGGCCGTAGCCAACTCACCAGATAGCCGACATAACAACCGATGCGGATCCCCGGTGTACGGTTCGCCCCGCCCCCGTGGATCACGTCCCCGTCGTAGAGCAGGGCCGACCCCTTGGCCATCACCGCCTGGGTCTCCTCGCTCTTCTCGGGCTTGCGTTCCTTCGGCCAGTGATGGCTGCCCGGCACGACCACCGTCGCACCGTTCTCGGCCGTGAATTCCGTCAGGGCCACATTCGCACTGAACAGCACCGGTGGCCGCGGCGCCGGCACGAACGGCCATGAATCCGCATCCCGGTGCAGCTCCTGGACCGATTCACCCTCCCCGAGCGCCATCAACTCCCCGGTACTGATCCGAATCGTCCGGCAACGCCCAGCCAGGCGCTGCCGCGCCAACCCCACCAACAGGGGATCGGCGATCAACTCCCCGTAGGCCGAGGAACGCGCCAGCAAGCCATGAAGCCGCTTCGTCCTCAACCCGAAAAACTCTTTCGGCTCCGCCCCGCCGGCATTCGACCACTCGACCGCCCCGAGGTGGGGCTCGAAATCCCCCCGCAGCCAATCCGCCTGCGCTCCAGAGAGCAGCCCCTCGAGGATGACCCCACCGTCCCGATCCAGCACCGCCAGGATCTCGTCCGCCGGTGTATCCCGGGAAAGCGTCGTCAGCACCTCGAGCCTCCTCGATCGCGACCCGGGCCCAATGGCGGCCCCCCGGGCCCCTCGTTACCCTGAATCGCCACGGTGCACCCAGGCCGCGAGCCCACCAGAAGCCCGCGACGCCGCACCGCCGAGCCAACGTAGCTCAGCTGGTAGAGCAGCTGATTCGTAATCAGCAGGTCAGCGGTTCAAATCCGCTCGTTGGCTCCAGCGATTCCGCTGCTAGGTGGCGGAGTTGCGGATTGCGTGACCGCTCTCGCTCACCCCATCGCCGGGACTGGTTCGGATAGGTTCGGGCTTCCGGTCCTGGTTCGCGGAGAGCTCCCCCACTTGGATGGGTACCTTCTGGCTTTCCATGTGTGCTACCGCAAGCCATGGCGGAACGTTGGAGTCAGATTGCCCATGCGAGGGAATTCGCGATCGACACCTCGAGCTCGAGCGAGGCAGCGAAAGTTTGCAGCCCTGCTCGTGCCCTGGCTCGCCGCAACTTCGCCGGCGGCCTGCGACGATGAAGCGTTGAACCTGCCCGAGAACACCACAACGCAGAGCGACCGGCGGCCTTCGGAAACGCGCTACGTCGAGGCGCGCGAAAGGATGGTGGACCAGCAACTCGTCGCACGCGGCGTCCAGGATGTGCGGGTGCTCGAGGCCATGCGCAGCGTGCCCCGCCACGAATTCGTCCCAGAACGCCAGCGCGACGCCGCCTACACCGATGGCCCGCTTCCGATCGGGGAACAGCAGACCATCAGTCAGCCCTACATCGTCGCGATCATGACCGAGCTTGCGAAGCTCGACGCGACTTCCCGAGTGCTCGAAGTCGGAACGGGGTCGGGCTACCAGGCGGCCGTGCTCCAGGAAGTGGCGGGAGAGGTCTTCAGCATCGAGATCGTCCCTGAACTGGCCCAACATGCACGGACGCTGCTTCCGCGTCTCGGCTATGGCGAGATTCAACTGCGCGAGGGCGACGGCTATCAGGGCTGGCCCGACGCCGCCCCATTCGACGCCATCCTCGTCACCGCCGCGCCGCCCGAGGTGCCCGAGCCTCTGATCGAGCAACTCGTGGTCGGCGGACGCCTGGTCGTCCCCGTCGGCCGCTGGAACCAACAACTCGTCGTGCTTACGAAGAGCGAAACGGGCGTCGAGCGCGAGGTGATCTTTCCCGTGCGCTTCGTCCCGATGACGGGGGAGATCCAGCGACCCCGCTGAGGGCTTCGACAGAAATTCGACCGCAGTCTGACGAAAGCCCGGACCCGGGATAGGAGTTCCAACAGGGAATTCCTATCCCCTGACGAAGCTCATCCACGAGCGCAGCGTCCTCTCGTTCGGCGACGCAGACCTCTCCGTCGACTCCGAGCGGGGCCAGGACTCCATGCCGCTCGAAGCGTTCAGACGCGCGGAACTGTTCGAGGGAAGCCTGGCGCTGATCGGGCGTTGGGGCGACTTCCTCTTCATCCCGGCCTACGCCATTCCTTCCGGAGGTGCGGCGCAGATCGTCGATCTGCTCGAATCTCGTGGCCTTCGGGTCGCGAGGTACTGGCGACCGCTACGGGCGTTCTGCGAGATCCATCTGGAAGGCCGCTCCGTCCGTCGCGATCACCCGGTGGATGTCCGGCTGCTCGATCCGAACGGCTTCGAGATCGACGTCGCTGGGAATCTCGTAGACGATCAGGGTCCCGGAAGATACGGCGACCAGTTTCGTGCGGCGACCGGACTTCCGCTGGAAACCGCTGATCTGATCACGTGCCCACGAGTAGCCCGAAACCTTGACGATCCCATCGGAGTACATCTCGACGACTCCGAAGAAGAAGCGCAGATGGTCGTCGGCAAAGAGCCGACGGTGACAGATCAAGAGCTTGGTGCCCTCTGAGAGAAGCATGGTTCGACCTCCCCCCTGTTGTTCGTCCGGCCGCGCACTTTTCTGAAGGTGCTCGCGCCCTCCGGCGTTGGGTGGTGGTTGCACCTGAGGCCCGCGGCCTCAACCGACCCCATCCATCCCTGCGGCGGGGCAGAGTGCGACAGCTCCGCCAGTGGGTTGCACCCGTTGGGAGCTTCCTCGACATGCTCTGAGAGGTAGGGCAGCCGTTGAACCGGAACACGTCCTGCACCGAGCTGAATCCTCGGCGGAAAGGTGTCGCAGTAGAGACGCGCGCCGGTCTTCTCCGGTTCGATGGTATCACTCGCTGAAGCATCTAGGCCCGTAGCGTCCGGTGCCTACCCTCCCAGCTGTGTGCCGATTGGTGTGCCAACTGAGCACAACTCGCCCGTACCAGACCGAAACCGGTGGACCTCGAGTTCCGCCAAGCACCTGGTATTCCTCACAAATTGGCACTCACCGACACGGGTCCGAACAACGCTGAGCGGTTTCGCAATCAGCAGGTCAGCGGTTCAAATCCGCTCGTTGGCTCCATGATTTCAGTGACTTGGGCACGGCCAAGCTTCCTAGCCCAATTCCTATTGGCCACGAGAAAATGCTCCGTCGCAGTGCGACAGCCCCTGGGCGAGGCACGGAATCGAGCCCGAGCAGCGCAAACGTCGTCACGGACGTGAAATCGCCTTCCCTATAGAACTAACCAGGGAGGAGAAGAGTCGCGGTAGGAGTGGAGCGGTACTGGCGGCGGGTCCCTCGGCCGGTTTAAGGGCGCACCAGCGAGAGACTTGTAGCGGAAACCTGGACCTTGGCGGTCTGGCTCCAGGCGAAGTCGAGATGATCGTCCTCGATCCCATCTCCAAAGATGACCCCGCCTTCGTTCATCTCCGAGACGACCGCCAGCGCGTTGCCCCGCTCGATCAGGCCACTGGTAACCTCGGTTCCGGTCGCAACACTCGGGAACGCCTCCCGAGCGAAGAACGCGAGCCGTCTGTCCTCGGGATTTGGCAGGTCGAGAATGTTGCCTCTCGATAGGTTGATCGATCGGGCCCACCCCGTAGCTCCGGTTCCGGTCGATACGATCAACCCCGAGGACGAATGCCTCTCTTCGTCTCCGGCTACTGCAAGCCGGTAGCGGGCTGACTGGTGAGTGCGGTGCCCAATGAAGACCTCATTGAGAGCCAAGAGCCGCTGCCCATCGTCGAGCTTCGCCTCAGCCATCGTCCGGTTCTCGAGCTCAACCGTACCGTGGGCAACTCCCACAATGAGGTCCCGTGCAGCCTCAGCCGGGTGAGGAACTAGAACGCCGTCGTACTCGTCTGGTAACGGATTGATCCCGATGACTGCCTGCCCATCCAGGTACTTCGCAACGTTGGCGACGAGCCCATCCTGCCCGACGGCCGCGATGATGTCTTCCGGCTCGAAGAGAAAGCGGTCCAAGTCGGGGCGATCAACTTGCGCCCGCCGCCACTTCGAGGGGATCGACTGGAGCACGAACCCGAGAGCCTCTTGAAAGCGCTGGTGTCCGGCCTCGAGCACCTCGATGTCTTCTCCCCGAGTTTCCAGGAAGAATTTCGCCTGCCCGCGCGTGGCATGGCGCTCCAGCAGCGCCTGATAGGGAGTGCTTCTGGTAACGACAACCACGCGCGGGACGGGACCAGCCATCAGTTCTTCCCACCCTCTCTCTCCAGGTGCTCCGTACCCGCCTGAACGAGATTGGTAAGAAGGCCGCCCATCAGGTCGGGCGTCAAGTTCAGGTGTTCGATCTTCTGGAGCTTCCCGGCAAGCCTCTGAGCTGCAAGCCCGAGCAGGCGCGGGGTGGGGAAGTCTCTGTAGATCTCCATTCGGTCCTGCTCCGCCTTCACCTTCGCCTGCTCCACGGCCTCGATGCTGCCAGCCTGGGCCTTGGCTGTAGACGCTCACTCAGAAGCGTAGAAATCTGATCATTTGGCCGGGGGGCGACGCAGCCCGCCGTTCCGGATTCCGATTCAGATCTTCCGGGTCGAAAGGTCCTTGACCCAGGGCGAACGCCCTCCCGGCTCGACCG
>JAAETT010000059.1 GCA_024228115.1 bacterium | reverse complement strand
GGGGACGGGGTTTACAATTGACTTGTTGAAAGGGGGCTTTGCCCCCTTTCAACAAGTCAATTGTAAACCCCGTCCCCACTGGTTGACTTATTGCGGCTAGAACCGGAACGTCCAGGACACTTTCCCGATCAGATTGGTTTGCGTGCTGCGGAGGTCGTAGTTCGCCGTGTCGAAGGCCTGGTTCCAGACGAAGACGACCTCTTCTCCGGGTCGGAGGATCCAGCGAAGTCGGCTGTTCCAACCCAGGCTGTTGCTCAGGTTGTCGAACTGAATGAAGGTTTCCCAGGAGAGATCGGGCGTGAAGACGACATTGAAATTCATGCGTCCGAGTCGGGTGCTGAAGTTTCCTTCGTGGAGACGCACGGAGTTCTGGAGGTACTCGAGGGAGGCGAAGAAGTGTTTCGACGCACGCCACTCGAGGAGCACGCGGCCCGCGCGGATGTGGCCCGAGTAGAAGGTCCCGGCACCGAATGAGAGCTGCGTGGCGAAGGTTCGAGAGGTCGCGGTACCGAGGGAGAGGGTGACTCGGTTGAAGTCGTATCGATCCTTGGGGACGAGGATGTCCGGGAGGATCTCGAAGCCTGTCTCGAGGACTTCGGTTCTGTGGTTTGCCTCCAGCTTCAAGAAATCGCCCGCCTGGTTCTCGATGCGCCCGGAAGAGCTGATGAGCAGCGATTCGAGATCGTTGCCCAGGTCCGTATTCATGATGCCGAAGGCCGAGGCCTCGAGAAATCGAATGGAGCTTCCCACTGGCCGCCAGCGGCGACGCAGCGTGGCGATGCTCTGTCGGGTCTCAGGTCGGTTCACGAAGCCGAGTGCGGGATTGAAGTTCTCGCCGACCTGCTTGATGTCGAGGGCCCAGTTCCAGCGGTCGTTCGGGTAGGCGAGACGCACGCTCCAGGCGTCATCATCCCCGACAGGGCCCGAGGTGGTCGAATGCTGGAGCCAACTTCGGAATTCGAGGATCTGATTTCCGAAGAGTCTGCTGGTGCGAAGGTTCAGATCACCGGAAAACAGGCTATTCGAGCCGTTCGTAAGCGGGTCGCCATGCGTCGCGAGAATGCCGATGAAGGACTCTTCTCCGATGTTCAGTTTGGCGCGACCGACGGAGAGGTTCTTGGCGTCGACGTCGCCGTGCCCCGCCATCTGCACATTCAGCGCACCAAAATTCAAGGGACCCGTGCGGCCGGTGATCTTGGTGCCGACGCGGATCGGTATGACGTCGCCATCCTCGGAGATTCCGATGCGACGGGAGAAGAACGGAATGCCATTCGTGGCGCCCGAGCCTCCGACCGGAAAATCGAAGATACCGGCGTTCTGCAGAAAGAAGTCGCGGGTTTCCGGAAAGAAGAGGGCGAAGCGCGAGAGGTTCACCTGGCGCGCGTCGACCGCAGCATCGGAAAAATCCGTGTTGGCGGTGAGGGATGCGGTGACCGAGGGTGTGACCCGGTAGAAGACATCCAGGCTCGGGTCGAGGTTCGTGAAGCTGCGATCAGCTGCGCGGTCCCCCGTCCAGCCAAGCGATCCCGCTGGCTTGATATCGAGGCCCAGGCCCTGCTCGAGGCCGTGCAGGCCCGTGATCGTACCTGCCTCGGAGACATCGATCATGGCTTTGTTCTGCTTCGCCGATGCCCAACGGTTTTCTTCGTTGTGGCGGCGCACGGTGCGGAGCAGGTTGAAGCCCCATGTGGAGCCGTTCGGATCGAAGGTGAGTGTCTTGAACGGGATCTCGAACTCGCAGCTCCATCCATCCTCGTGGATGCGGGATTTCGAGTACCAGATCCCGTCCCACTCGGACTTGAACGAGACGTTGTTCTCGACGATTCCATCGAAACGCGCACCATTCGGATTGGTCGAAAACAGGAACGCATTGCGGTGATCGTGGAAAGTGTCGAGGAGGAAGCTGATGCGGTCGTCGGGCGTCAGGCCGGCATCTCGCCGCATGCCTGAGGCGACGATCTTGTCCGGTTCGCGATCGAAAGCCTGGACGGCGACGTAGAGCGCATTCCGGTCATAGGTGATCCGCACTTCGGTGCGTTCGCTGGGTGGGGCGCCCTCGACTGGAAGCAACTGGGTCAGGGGGCCGATCAACGCGGCGTGGGCCCAGGCCTCATCATCCAGGTTGCCGTCGACGGTTGGCGCCGAAACGCCTTCGGGCAAAGGAGTGATTCGCGCCGACGGTGGCTTGGCAGGCACGCCCGAGGCCGCGGTGATCCACAGGAGCGAGAGGCACGGGAGTGCAAGCCAGCGGAATCCGGAACGCGTCATCATTCTTTCGGGTACAGACTCCGCAGCTAGTCGACAGTGGCGACGGGCATCCTATCGATGCTCCATGGCCACGGATTCGCCGGCCCGAGTCTTTCCGCCGGCCTTGATCCAGGCCTTGAAGACGCGTCCTGCATCTCGGGCCGGGTTGTAGATGTCTTCTTCCGAGGCCCATTGGCCATTTCCGCCATACACGAGGCGGGTCCAGTTCGGGAATTGGAATGGCGTGCCGTCTTCCTGATAGGGCTCCGGGAACTGATTCTGGCAGCAGAACACGACGGCGTCGCGTTCTTCGTCGAGCACCCACCAATCCTGGGGAAACGTCATCGTCGGGAAGGGCGCCATCACACCCTGGATCCAGTCCTGGATGGCCTGGCGACCGTCGAGTTCTCCGTAGGCGTGTTCGATGTAGTGCGCGTCGTCCGCAAAGGTCGCCGCCCAGATTCCCCAATCTCCCGTGCGGGAGGCGTCATCACGTGCCTGCTTGTAGCGCGTGAAGGCTTCCAGGATTTCCTCGCGGCCGTACTGGCCCATGGCGGCTCCTCTGCGGCGGAATCAGCGAGGTTAGGACAGCCGCCCGGTACTCCGCATCTGCGCGTTCCGCGACCGAGCAGGCGCCTCGGGTCACGGGCGGGCAGTCTGCCCCAGGTGTTCCGCCATCTGGTTGCGCACGCGATCGGAGAGAGCATGTTCATCGTTTCCGAGCTCTTCGACCGGGATTTCGCCCAACACGCTCATGCGAATCGGATGACTGCCCTGGAGCACGAAGCCGCGCTTCGGCAGGGCGTCGTCACTGCCTTCGATGGTGATCAAGAGGAGGGGCCTCTGGCAACGGATGGCCAGTTCGAAAGCGCCTGGCTTGAAGGGCCGGAGCTTCCCGTTCACCGAGCGGGTGCCTTCGGGGAACATCATGATCGAGCTGCCCTCTTCGAGGGTCCGCTCGCAGGCACGGAACATCTGCATCACGCTGCTGCGCTCGCCGCGGCGCAGCTCGATGTAACGGTTGAGCCGCATGTTCCAACCGATGAAGGGCAATCGGAAGTTCTCGATCTTCGAGACCCACTTGAAATGGGTGAAGAGCCGAAACACCACGAAGATGTCCACCAACGAAAGGTGGTTCGAGACCATTACGTAGGTCTCGTCCGGTCGAATCTTCTCGCGCCCTTCGATCGTGACCGGCCAGATCGGGTTCGTCCAGGTGTAGAGCGCGGCCCAGAAGCAGGTGAACTTGTGGAGCAGGAACAGCCGCTTGTCGAACAAGACGGTGAGCGCCCACAGCAGCACGGCAACCGGGAACAAGAGGATCGAGGAAATCGTGAGAAATGCCCAGAAGACGACCGAGCCGATTCGACGCGTCACGACCTAGAGATTAACGCGCCCGGCGTGACTTACTCGATCTCGAAAGAGCGCCCATTCTGGCAGGCACTGTCCGGCTCGGCGCGAACCTCGGCTGCACGGAGGCGGTCCAGCGGATCGGTCGCAATCCGCGTGGGCAGGCCATCCAGACCTCCCAGCAGTGCCATGCCTTCGGCGCGGGGCTCATCCTCGTCCGTGGCGTTTCCAAGACAGATCAGAGCGACGCCGAGTTCCACCCGATAGTCGACGCGGCTGGGAGTTACTTCGTAGGCCTGCCGGGCCAGCTGGACCGCGGCCCGTTTGTCCCCACGAAAGCCGAGCAACCGCTCCATCCACCAGGTATCGGGTACCATGCGGTAGTAGACCGCCGCGCCGTAGTAGAGGTTGCCGCGCTCGTGGTTCCAGTCCGTATCGCTCCAGACGGAAGGCTCCATGGCGAGGCATCGTTCGAGCACCTGGCCGGACGCCTTGACCAGAGGAATCGAACGGAACGCGCCCTTGATGGTCGCGATGCGCGAGGTGGCTGCAAAATCGTAGAAGCAGCACTCGACGCAATCCGGGTCATCGGCTGCCGCACTGGAGGCCAGGGCCCGGGCCTCCCGGTAGATCAGTAGCCGCTCCTCCTTCTGGTCGGCGGGCATGGCCTCGCCGAGGTTCAGAAGGTCTCGCGCAAGGCGCCAGCGGGTATGGACATCCTCGGGCAGGAGTTCGAGGACACGCCGCTTCAGGTCCGCCGTGCGCTCGACATCGCGGATTCGCTCGGCCTCGACGGCCTCGGCCCAGAGGCGGCTGAGCGCGGGATCACCCCGCAGATCCGGCGAGTAGAGGGAGGGCGCGAAGGAGCCGACCGCGGGCAGAGGGGCGAGGCTGACGGGAAGCGTCGCCGTGACCAGCTCGATGTCCTCCGCGAGGGCTGCGCTCGTCTGGAGGCCCTCGACCAGCAAGCTGGCGAGCAGGCATCGGAGCGACAGGCGGAGTAGGGATCTCATGGCGTTTCCAGTAGTCCTTGAGTGACCTGGGGCCCGCCGAGGTGTCATTTGCCATACCCCGCGGGAACAAGTGGCCACCCTGGGGGATTCCCGCGTAACGGAGCGGCGTTCCAGCCCGTAATCCTGTCTGGAGGCAGGCAGGTTTGGGCGAACACGAGGGAGCGGGACAAAGCAGGAGATTCGGCCGCCCGGTCGCGAGTATTCACGTCGTTCTCCTGATCGCGTTCGCGACGGCTGCGGAGCCGATTCGAAACGGCTTCGACCTGGCGGAAGCGGATGTCCCGGTCGCGGAGATCCGAGCCGGAGGCCCCCCTCAAGACGGCATCCCGGCCCTCGATCACCCGAGGACCGGGCCCGCCGGCAGCTCGGGAGATCTCACCTGGGAGGATGACGCCATCGTCCTGGGCTTCGAATGGAACGGCGAAGCCCGTGCCTATCCGGTGGCGATCCTCGACCACCACGAGTTGGTCAACGACACCGTGGGTGGGCGCCCCGTGCTGATCAGCTGGTGTCCGTTGTGCGGTACCGGAATGGTCTTCGATCGTCGCGTCGCCGGTGCGGAGCGAACCTACGGCGTATCGGGTCTGCTCTACCAATCTGATGTTCTCATGTACGACCGCGAGACCGGGAGCTTGTGGTCCCAGATCTCTTCCCGCGCGATCTCGGGTGCGAGCCGTGGGGGCGAGCTCGAGTTGCTGCGCTCGCGCATGGAGAGCTGGGGCGCCTGGCGCCTGCGGCATCCGGATACGACGATCCTCTCGCGGCGTACCGGTCACACGAGGAACTACGGACGCTCACCCTATGCGGGCTACGCCACGTCTTCCCGCCTGATGTTTCCGGCACCCTCGGACGACCGCTATCACCCGAAGATGCCGACGTTAGGCCTTCGTATCCGGGGCGTGGTGGCCCGGGGCTATCCGGCAGCAGAGCTCGTACGCGCCGGTGGCTTCGCCGAGGAGCAGCTCGCCGGTGAGAAAGTGCGCATACGCTACGACGATGTCGCCCAGGTCTTCGATGTCGATGCACCTTCGCGGGTCGAGGTCGTGGAGGGGTACTGGTTTGCCTGGGCAGCCTTTCACCCCGACGCCAGTGTTTTTCGTGTCGCGCCCGAGGCTGGAAGATCCGGCCCGCAGTCCGACCGATCAGAAGGAACGCTCCAATGATTCGATCCATCGCCCGGCTCTCGCAACTCGCATGGATGGTGGTCTTCGCCGTCACGCTGATCGGGCCGCCCGCGGCCGCGGAGAACCCGTGCAATCCCTGCGCGGCCAACCCCTGCGCTTCGAACCCCTGCAACCCTTGCGGTGCCAATCCCTGCAACCCATGTGGCGCGAACCCGTGCAATCCGTGCGGCGGCAATCCGTGCAACCCCTGTGGCGGAGGTGGCGCTGACGCGTCGCGCTTCATGCAGCCGAAGGGAGTGAAGGTGGCTTCGGCCGATGCGGCCCTGGTCGCCGAGGGGGAGGCCCTCTGGAATGACAAGGCGCTCTCGGGTAGCGGCGCAGTCGCCTGCGCCACCTGCCACGTTGGTGGAACCACCCAGATGAACGCCAGTTTCGCCGACGCGTACCCCCATCGCGTGGCGATGCCCCACCAGGCTGCCGGAGTAGACAAGGTGAATGCCGCCGAGATGGTGCAGTTCTGCATGATCACGCCGATGGCGAACGAGCCGCTCTCCTGGAGCGGCCGCCAACTCGCTGCCTTGACGGCCTACGTCGAGAAGATCCAACAGGGCTTCGAGGCCCCGGCCGGCACCAGCGCGGCGAATCCGTGCAACCCCTGCGGGGCAAATCCTTGTTCGGCGGGGAACCCGTGCAACCCCTGCGGTAACTAACCCTCATGAGTCGCGTCGCCGGGCGGAAGGCTCCCTGCCTTTCATCCGGTGGTGCAATCGCTTCGCCCCATCCAGGCGAATGCGGGGACCGGCGGCGACCCCTCCTGCTGCCGGTCCCCACCCCTTTTCCCCGGCCTGTGCCCAGCCCCGGCGACTCTGCGTCTCGCAGGAGAAGCGAAGCGGTGGTCGAAGGCAGCCGATCACGAGATCCGGCGGCGATGTCTTGGGTCGTCTCGGTTAGAGCGGTTGGCGCAGCTCTGTCAGCGTGTAGGAGGAGCGTTGGGAGCGCTCGAGAGCCTCGGCGATCAATGCGCGTGCCTTGGTGTCGCCCAGGGTTGGCAGGTAGTGCTCGAACACGCCCCGGTAGTGGTAGTCCGGGTCCACCGTGACCTTACCGATCAGTGCGACGGCGCCCGGCTCCGGGGGGCGTGGGTACTCGAGGCGCGCTGTACCTCCAGCGGGCACCCGGGTATCGAAGACATCCTCGCCTTTGCGGAAGTTCACCTTGCGGCCGATCGTATGCTCGCCCCGGGTTCCCTCGATCGCCTGGCCGGCTGCATCTTCCTGCCAGATGGCCATGACGACCCGAGGTGTCACGTAGGTAGGAAACGCGTGGCCCACGCCATGGGCGGTGAGGACGAGCGCGGTCGCGTCGCCTTCGGCCCACGCTACGTCGACCCCGGCGGCGACCATTTCGCGGTCGTGGATGCCCCGCCACAGGTGCCGCCGATCCGGCATATGACAGCTCTGGCAGGTCTCGCCCCTGGCTGCGTGGGGGCTCTCCTTCCATTCGAAGTAGGTGTTCTGGACGTTCACGCCGGAGCGGTCGAAGAACTGGTGGCACGGCGCACAGAAGCGCGATTCCTGAAACTCGGGTCGGGTTTCGAAACCGGCATGCGGAATGGCCTCGGGCAGCGGTGGGAGTTCTGCGCGGCGCGGCGGTCCGAAGCGGCGGTGGGCGCGGACGTGGCAGCCCGCACAGATGAGCCCCGCCTGCCGAAGCTCCGGGTCGTAGGCAGAGGGCTCTGCCGTATGATCCGGCCCCGGGCCGAAGGGTTGCTGTTCTTCCAGGGGGGTATGGCAGCGTTGGCAGCCGCGCAATGCATGGGGCTGGGCGAGGCCACCTTCGATCAGCTGGCCCGAGAAGCCGGGCGAGAATGCGTCCGCGTGCAATGAGGTCTGCCAATCCGCGAGCTGTTGCGGATGGCAGGACCCGCAATCCTTCGGATGCAGCGAAGTCTCGAGCGGGCTCCAATCTTCCGGCGCCGGGCCCTGAACCGGGACGGGCCGCTTCCAATGTGCCTCGAGGAACGAACCCAGTACCTGCTCCCGCTGGCCGCCTGCGTTCGCCTCGGCACCGGCTCGGTCCATGGGCGCCGCCGGCTCACTGGCATCACAACCCGCGAGCGAGCCAACCAGAACTGCGAGTGCGGGCCACCTCATCGCAGCTCCTTCGGTCGATGCCCGGAGGCGGTCTAGTCGGCGGAAGCTGTTCCAGCGCCGTCGACACTCCAGATGCCGGCGCCCCTGGCGGCGATCAGCAGGAAGATCCAGCAGTAGAGGATGGGGAGGTCGCCGCCGTTCAGGATCGGCAGGAGGCTTCCCTTCTGGGCGACGTGTCCGAGGAAGTAGGCGAAGGCCATGGTGCCGCTCGAAATGAACGCGGCCGGCCCGGTGAACCATCCGATCGCGACGAGGGCGCCGCCAACCAGTTCGATGGCGCCAGCGCCGTACACGATGAAGCCCGGCGCTCCCTCCGGCGCGCCGCCGAACAGGCCGAAGATCTTCTGCAGGCCGTGTTGGACGAACAAGAGGCCCGTGAGAATGCGCATCGCGGCGTAGATCTTGTCGGCGTGGGGTCGAAGGAAGTCCATCTCGTCTCCTTGATTCGGTCTGCGGCTGGGTCCCGGTGCGGCCCGAGTCTACCCTGAGTCAAGTACCTGTAGGAACCACCGGCCGTTACGGGTATCCGTCGCTGCGGAACTGCCAGCCGCTACGGGCATCCCACCGCCGCCACCCGCCAGGAGTTGTCATGAGGAGCTTTCGCCCCACCCCGATTCCGTCCTCGGAAATCACTGCCGAGGGCGTCTTCTTGCGCCGGCGGGCGTTTCTCCAGGCGGCTGCCGGAACCGCGGTCGGATTGGGCTTGCCCGGCTGTTTCGATGCGGAGCCGGCGCAGGCACGCCCGAACGGGGGGCCCGCTCTGAAGCCACTGTCAGGTGTCATTCCGGGCCCGAAGGAGCTGCAGGCCGAGGATCCGCCGACCGCTTACAAGGATGCGACCTCCTACAACAACTTCTACGAGTTCGGCACCGACAAATCCGATCCAGCCGCCCGTGCGGGGAGCCTGCGCCCAAGGCCCTGGTCCGTGGCGATCGAGGGTGAGGTTGGCCGGCCCGGCGTCGTCGATCTCGATGACCTGTTGCGGCCTCAAGCCCTCGAAGATCGGATCTATCGCCTGCGCTGCGTCGAGGCCTGGTCCATGGTGATCCCGTGGGTCGGGATTCCGTTGGCGGCCGTGCTGAAACGTCTCGGTCCCACCTCGAAGGCGAAGTACGTCGCCTTCGAAACCCTCGTCGACCCGGAACAGATGCCCGGGCAACGTCGCAGCAACCTGGATTGGCCCTACCGAGAGGGCCTGCGCATCGACGAAGCCATGCATCCCCTCACTCTTCTCGCCGTGGGCATGTACGGAAAGGTCCTGCCCAACCAGAACGGCGCGCCCCTGCGGCTGGTCGTGCCGTGGAAGTACGGTTTCAAGTCGATCAAATCCATCGTGAAGATTCGCCTGTCAGAAAAGCAGCCCCGCACCACCTGGCAGATGGAAAACGCGCGCGAGTACGGTTTCTTCGCCAACGTGAACCCCGAGGTCTCCCACCCGCGCTGGAGCCAAGCTCGGGAGCGGCGGATTGGCGAGTGGGGAAAGCGGCCTACCTTGATGTTGAACGGCTACGCGGAGCAGGTGGAATCTCTCTACCGCGGCATGGACCTTCGCAAGTTCTACTGAGGAGCCGATTGACGTCCCGCGCCACGCTGCACCGGGCGGTCATCGCCGTGTTGCTCCTGCCGTTGGTGGGTCTCGCGTGGGGTGCCCTGCAGGATGGTCTCGGTGCCAATCCGGTCGAGGTCATGACGCACGAGACCGGTGAGTGGGCCTTGCGCTGTCTCCTGCTTTGCCTTGCGGTGACGCCGGCCCGCCGCTGGCTCGGTTGGTCTTCACTTGCACCGTATCGGCGCAGTTTCGGACTTCTTGCCGCCACGTATGCGATCTGCCATTTCCTCGTGTTCCTGGTGTTCGACCTCGGGCTCGATCTGACGTTCCTGACAGAGGAAATTCTCGAGCGGCCCTACATCAGCATTGGCTTCGCGACCCTGCTCTGCCTGCTGCCTCTCGCGATCACCTCCACCCGGGGCTGGCAGCGCCGGCTCGGGCGGCGCTGGATCCGCCTCCACCGGCTGACCTACCTGGCGGGTGGGCTGGCCGTGCTGCATTTCCTCTGGCTCGCGAAGGCGGATCTGGCGGCCCCCCTGGCCTACGCAGGCGTTCTGGGGCTTCTTCTCGGCCTGCGCTGGCTCCCCCAGCGTCCGAAAATGCCAGCGAAAGCCGGTTCCTGAACCGTCTTGGGTCCCATGCGGGGGCCCTCGGCGCGGGATGCCGTTATGATCTATCCGCCGTTCCACACGAGGGGGAATCGTGGGTCAACATCCGCTCATCGAGCGCGCCAATGACAAGCTGGTGCGCCAGGCCAAGGGCTTCCAGGAGGCTGCCGCCCAACTTACGGGCGATATCCTGCTGGCGGAGTACGAGCGCGAGAAGGCCGCCGCTCCCAACCGCATCGATGCCGGCAAGAAGTATCTCGTCGCGTACAACAGCCGTCTGGCCGCCGAGGAAAAGGCGGGTCGCGAAGGCGAGCACCTCTGCATCGCCTTGGCGCGGCGCCACAAGGATGGCGGGCCGCCGCTGCTGATGGCCGATGAGGAAGGGCATTTCGAGGCCCTCCACCCGCTGGTTCCCCTGCGCAGCGCACCGGCCGACAAGGAAAAGGGTGCGGACGATCCGAACTTCGGTCTGGACAAGATCGATCTGGTCGGGCGGGGCCCCGATGACAGCCTGATCGCGATGGCGACCCGTTGGCTGCCGCCGACCGCAGGACGAGTCGGCACCGGCGATACGCCGCTGCGCGCGTTGCTCCTTGCGCTCGCTCACGCGGCGGTCGCCGAGGCGAATGCTGCGGCCCTCACCGAGGAGCTGGGAGCGCATACCGAGGGACCGTTCGCCGAGGGGCATCCCATCGTGCTGGTGGCGGGCAGCCCTCGCTACTGGGAACTGTGCCGCAAGCGCGCAGCCCAGCGCGGTGCGGCATGGATTCGCGAAATGGAACGCCTCGCAAAGGAGCTCGGTGAGCTCGGGCTGCGCGTCGAGTACGTCTCGTTCAAGATGAAGGAGACGCCGCCCTGGAACTACGAGGATGGTTCTCCCGTGCTTCAGTGCGAGCCGCGCATGGTGGAAGCCTGGGAAGCCAGTGCCGGGCGGGTGAAGCCCAAGGCCAAGCCGCGTTCCCGGCGATCCTCCGCCCAACCGGAGAACGAGATCATCGAGGCCGATATGAGCCGACCGATCCGTTCCTACAGCCTGAACGACCACTTCGATCCGGGCGATCGGATCGAGCATCCGACGCTGGGCCTCGGTGTCGTGCAGGGTGCGGCTGGCCCGCAGAAGATCCGTGTGCTGTTCGATGAACGCCGCAGTGTCCTCGTGCACGATCGACCTGCGCCCAGCGCCACCGCCTGAGTTCGCAGATGCATCGTTTCCGGCGGGTCGCGCTGCTCCTGGTGGTGATGGTCTACTGCGCGTGTGCCATCAATCCGGTGACGGGCGAGCGCCAGGTGATCTTCATGTCACCCGAGCGCGAAACCGAGCTGGGCCGCCAGGAGGCCGCGAAGGTCCAGGAACAGATCGGCCTGGTGAAGATGCCGGGGCTCACCGGCTACGTCTCGGCACTCGGCGATCGCCTGGCACGCCACTCTCCGCGCAAGGACGTCGAGTACCACTTCGCCATCGCCGACATGGCGGAGCCCAACGCCTTCGCCTTGCCGGGTGGATGGATCTACGTCTCCCGCGGCCTGCTCGCGATCACGGGTAGCGAGGCCGAACTCGCTGGAGTGATCGGCCACGAGATCGGCCATGTCGCCGCCCGGCACTCGGCCAGTCGGGAGAGCCGGCAGATCGGTGTGGGCCTGCTTACCTTGCTAGGCGCCGTGGCAGCCGGAGCGGCAGGTGGTGCAGGCGCCGCAGAGAGTGTGGCGCAGCTCGGTCAGGTGGCCGGCGCCGGCTTGATCGCGACCTACGGGCGGGATCAGGAGCGTCAAGCCGATCAGGTCGGCCAGCAGATTGCGGCCCGCGCTGGCTACGACCCGGCCGGCATCTCGGCTTTCCTCGCGACCCTCGATCGCGATTCCGTGTTGCGAGCGGGCGGCAAGCGCCGGCAGGGAAGCTTCTTCGATTCCCATCCGGTGACCGACGAGCGGGTGCGCGATACGACGGCTCGAGCGCAAGAACTCGTGGCGGCCAATGTGGCGCCGATCGTCCGGGATCAGGCGGGATTCCTGTCGCGGCTGGAGGGGTTGCTCGTCGGCGCGGATCCGAGCCAGGGCGTCTTCCAGGGCGAGATCTTCCTGCATCCGAACTTCGGTTTCTCTCTGCGATTTCCCAGGGGTTGGCGTACACGGAATGGCCGTGACGTGGTCGTTGCCATTGCGCCCGACAAGGATCGCGCCGTCACGTTGGAAGGTGGTCCCGCGGTTGCCGACCCGACCGAAGTTGCACAGGCGTTCGCCAAGAAGGCGGGTGTGGTGCTGGAGAATGGGCGACGCACGAAGATCGGAGGGCTCCCGGCCTATCGTGCGGTGGCCAGTATGCAGGGCCAGAACGGTGCCCAGCAGCTCCACTTCACATGGATCGCCCATCGCAAGGCAACGTTTCGGATCACGGGGATCGCCGGTCCGCGCGCGTCCGATGCCGAGTTGAGCGAACTCGTGAAGGTCGGTGCGAGCTTTCGCCCGCTTTCGCCCGGCGAGCGAAATGGCATCAAGGAGAGGCGCCTGCACATCACCGGAGCGCGAAGTGGCGAGACCCTTCGTGAGTTCGGGCAGCGAACCGGGAACGCCTGGAGCGTGGCGGAGACCGCAGTGGCCAATGGTCTCCCGGAGGACGCGCGCCTGGGGCCGGGGCAAAGGCTGAAGATCGTCCGGGCATCGACCTATAATCCGTCGTCGCGTTGACCGGTCGAGGGTCGCGTCGGCGGTAGGAGCGCGCTGGCCAGGAGCGGTAGAAGGCCCAGACCAACCGCAGCAAAGATCGCCCAGCCGAGTTCGGCCCGGTCGAGCAGGGCACCTACCGCAGCCGCTGTGCCCGCAAACGCCAGGCGGCAAGCCAGGGATTCGATCGAGAGGACGGTTGCCCTGTGGAGTGGGTCCGGAATACGGTGGTTCAACACGGTTCGCATCGCCACCGGGTAGACACCGAATGCGACGCCCTGGATGCAGAAGAGCAGAACCGCCGGGCCGCTGTGCAGGGTCGCAAGCCCTGCGTACATGCCGACGAGCGCGACCGGAAGCAATATCACCATCCGTTCGGCTCCGCGGCCCCCCGTCCATCGGTGGGCCTGCCACGCTGCGACGCCCCCTGCCAGATTGATCAGCGCCAGCAGGCTGCCCCAGCGATCGATTGGCACCAGGGCGGCGTCGAGGATCGGGTTGTAGAGCAACACGATTGCCGATCGGATCAGCACGAAAACACCGACGCTGATCGCGATCCAGCGCGCTGCTCCGGGAACCTGCAACACGTTTTCGAGGGCGGCGGCCGCGATCGCTCGCGCACTCTTCCCGTGAGGTTGCGGGTTGTCGTGCAATCCGAACGCGAAGATGACACCGACGACCTGGAAACTTCCCGTGACGATCACGGCCGGGGTCGGATCGCCGCCCTCGACCAGGAAGAGATCCGCGAGCACCATCGCGACGGCGGTGACGATCAGCCAGGCGCCCTGCGAGATCCCTTCGATGCGTGCGTAGTCCTTCTCGCGTCCCTCGGCAGCCAGCCGATCGAAGAGCAGCGCGGAGTTCGCCCCGCTGACGGTCGCGGTGCCGATCGCCAAGAGCACCTGGGCCATCGCGAACGCCAGGAAGTCGAATGCCGTTGCCAGCATCACGCATGCCAGCACGTTGGCGAACGCGCCGGTCACGAGCAGTCGGCGGCGGCCGAAGCGATCGGCGAGGACGCCTGAGGGGACCTCGAGCAGGACGACCGCCAGGTAGAAGATTGCGATCATCCAGCCGAATTCGGTGGCAGACAGTCCGCGCACGGACGTCGAAAAATGGTAGAGCCACGGCGCGTGCACCATCAGGCGCGTGAAGACGCGGAACGCTACGAACACCGCATCGCTATGGCTCGCCGACCTCATCACCTGGGTGTACTCTAGCCGCATCCAGAGGTGCCCCATCGCCCACACTGCAACGACCTCTTCGAATTGGCGAACCCGCCTGGGCATTGTCGTTCTGGGTGGGTTGGCCCTGCTCGTTCTCGTAAAGGCATGTCGTGCGATTCCCCCGCGCGATATCGACGACCTCTGCGCGATGTTCGAACAACGCGAAAGTTGGCGCGAGGCGACCACAAGAAGCCGTGACCGATGGGGGGTTCCGGAACCCGTGCAGCTGGCCATCCTGCACCAGGAATCACGCTTCCGCCCCACGGCTCGCCCGGGCTGGCGCACCGTGTTCTGGATCATTCCAGTCGGCCGGCTCTCGTCCGCGTACGGCTATGGGCAGGTGAAGGATGGCACCTGGCAGGACTATCAGAAGAAGACCAAGAACCCCGGGGCCAAGCGCACCTCCTTCGCGGATGTCGTCGACTTCATCGGTTGGTACGGCCAGGTGATTCACCGGGTCACCGACGTCGAGAAGAGCGACGCCTACCACCTCTATCTGGCCTACCACGAAGGCCCGGCCGGTTTTGCCCGCGGAAGCTACGCGGAAAAAGAGTGGTTGCTAGGCGTCGCGCGCAAGGTCGAAGCCCGCGCAGGCCTCTACGCGGCTCAGTACGCCACCTGTGGTGGCCCGGTGCTTCCCTAAGAACGACCCCGGCGGCTGAAGACTGCGACGCGTGGAGTTCAGATCCCCTTGATCCGATGCGTGAGCGTCCGCAGGAGGCGGACGGAACCTGGAAGTCCGCGGAGGTGTCGGACCTGTTCGGAACCAATCAGTGTCGAGCGGAGGAAGGTCATGGAAGGCGAGAACCGAACACGCGCCATCGGTCGAGACCGCCGTCAACGCGGAACCGCCACCGCGGGTTTGGCGATCGCGCTGGCTCTGGTCGCGAGCGTCGTGTGGGCCGGTCATCTTGCCGGGCGGCTGCGCGCGCCGAGTCGATCGATCACTGTGAAGGGCTTCGCTGAGCAACCGATCGAGTCGGATGTAGGCGTCTGGGCGGTGAGGGTCGTGGCGCGCTCGCCTTCGTTGGCGGAAGCGTACGAACGCCTGGAGTCGTCTCGCGCGCGCGTGCGCGCTGCCCTGCTGGAGGCGGGCTTCGCTGAGGAGCGCTTTTCCTTCTCGTCGGCATCGATCGGCGTCCACTACCGCCAGAACGAGAAGGGCTGGAACACGAACGAGGTGGAAGGCTACGAGCTGCACCAGTCGGCGTCGGTCGAGAGCCCGGACGTGGCGCTCGTAGAGCGCACCTCCAAGACCATCACCTCCCTGATCCGGGAGGGCATCGAGGTCACCTCCGACCCACCCAATTTCTACTACACCGGGCTCGACGCACTGAAGATCGAGATGGTCGGTGCGGCGGCGCGCGATGCGCGGGCCAGGGCCGAGCGCCTGGCGCAGGAGGGTGGCGCCAGTCTGGGCGAGCTCGCCTCGGCGACCCAGGGCGTCTTTCAGATCACCTCTCGCTACTCGTCCGAGGTGTCGGCGGGCGGCATGTACGACACCCACTCACCATTGAAGAACGTGCGCGCCGTTCTGACCGCGACCTTCGCCGTCCGGTAGGTACCGGCACCAACTGAGCCGTTCGGGCGCGAGGCTGCTCGCGGCCCTGGAGCCGGGCGCCACCTGGAGCTCGAAGCAAGGTTGCCCCGTGACCGCTGGAGGTACCTTTCGGCTAGATCTTGAACCGGCGCAGTTCCGGAAGCGTTCCTGCAACCACTCCCACTGTCGCCAGGCAAGCAGCCCCACCAAAGAGCACCGAGAAGACAGCGCTCGTCAGCGCGGCCAGGAATCCGGATTCCGCGCGGCCCAATTCGTTCGAGGCACCGATGAAGACCATGCTCACCGCGCTCACGCGCCCCCGCAAGCCGTCGGGCGTCGAGAGTTGAATGATGGTGGTGCGCAGCACCATGCTGATCTGATCCGCGATGCCGGACAGGAAGAGTGCAGCGAAGGAGAGGGCGAACGAGGTCGACACGGCGAATAGGAGTGTCGCCAGGCCGAAGCCGGCGACCGCAACGAGCAGCACGCGGCCGACGTTGCGGATGGGAGGTATGAAGAGCAGGACGCTCGCCATCGCGAAGGTGCCCAGCTGGATGGCGCTCGAGAGCGCACCGAAACCTGTCGGGCCGGCACCGAGAATGTCCTTGGCGAAGACCGGAAGAAGCGCATCGACGCCGGCGAAGATCACGGCGAACAGGTCGAGGGCCATGCAGCCGATGACCGGCTGACGGTGCATGACGAAGGAGAGCCCTTCGCGGATGGCCGCCCAGCTCACGGTCTGGCCTTCTTCGGCGTGAATGCGGCGCCCCATGGCCGCCAGGGCAGCGACGCTTCCGAGGATCAACGATGCATTCAGCGCATAGGATGCCGCAACACCTCCTTCGGCGATCACGAAGCCTGCCAAGACCGGCCCGCTGGCCCAGGCCGCGTTGCGGGCTGCTGCGACCACGCTGACGGCAGCGGGGAAGTCTTCGCGCGTCACCAGATTCGGGAGGATGGCCGACGAGGCCGGGTTCTCGAATGCGTCGGAGACGGCGCCCAGGAGCGCGAGCACGAAGATCGGCAACGCACTGGCGGCCCCCCAGCTCGCAAAGCCGGCAAGTCCGAACGCGAAGAGCGCGGCTCCGAGCTGAGCGTTCTGGACGATTCCGACACGTTCTCGCGCGTCGGCGATCGCGCCCGCCCACAACCCGATGGGAAGGACGGGCAGGAATTGCACCAGTCCGAGCAATCCGAGCTGGAACGCGGAGCCGGTCTGCTCATAGAGATGCCAGGCAAGGGTCGCGGCCAACCCGGTCTGAGAGACGCTGCGAAGGAAACGGCTGGCCAGGAACGCCCGGAGTTCTCGCGATTCGAGAACCTGGAGAGTCGGATGCCGGGCCATGGGTGCCGCAGGGTAGGGGACGGGAATCCCCGCTCGAACATTCCCGGGAGCGAGGTGAAATGGACCCGGCGGGCCAGCTTTCTGTCGCGAAGACTCAGTGAGCCACCCGATCCGACCGAAACGTCCTCGGATGCTGAGGGACCATTCCCGCGAGCTGGATCTGCTCCTGCAGGGGATGGATCTCCTGGTCGCCACGGTTGTATTCGTCGTCCTGGTGGCGCCGTCCGGCCCGGGCGCGGACGCCGGGCTGCGAACGCTTCTGCCCTTCGGTCTGGTCGCCTCCCTGGTCTGGCCTGTCACGCTACGGGCTCTCGATCTCTACGCCTCCCAGCGGCGCGAGAGCCTGGTCGCGCTGCTGCGGGGGCTCGCGTTGGCCGCCGCCATCGCGGTCCTGGTGGAGAGCGCGGCCGCCTTTCTTACCCGCGCCCCGGTTCCACGCTGGTTCCCGTTGGCGTGCGTATCGCTTCAGCTGGTGGGCATCACCTCGCTGCGGGTTGGTGTCTATGCGGCGCTTCGCTCGCTCCGGCGCAGTGGCCGGAACTCGCGCAACGTCCTGATCGCCGGTAGCGGTCCGCGGGCGGCCTACGTGGCGGAGGTGATCGGGGGCCATCCGGCTTGGGCCCTCGAAGTGATCGGCTTCATCGATCAGGAGGAGCCAGGTCACACCGCGGTGGTGCCCGCCGAGCGGATCTTCCCGCTCTCTCGGATGGGGGAGCTTCTTCGCGACGAGGTGATCGATGAGATCATCGTCGCCTGCCCCCGTTCGAAACTCGACCTTTTCCTGCCCGTGGTCGACCGGGCGACGGCCGCAGGCGTGCCGATCACCTTGTTGTCGGACATCTTCGGCGATCTGCTGCCGGCACCCCGCGTCAAACGCTTCGGAGCCTTGCCTGCGCTCTCGTTCGCACCGGTGCATCACAACGTCACCGCCCTTGCACTGAAGCGCGCATTGGATGTGGCGGGGGCTCTCGTGGGAATGACGCTCGCGGCACCGATTCTCGTCGCAGCCGCGGTCGGTATCAAGTTGTCGTCGCCGGGGCCGATCCTGTTCAGGCAAGAACGATGTTCGCTGAATGGTCGTCGGTTCGTGATGCCGAAGCTGCGCACGATGGGCGTGGGCTCCGACCTTCGGAAAGAGGATCTGGGTTCTTTGAACGAGATGGATGGCCCGGTCTTCAAGATTCGAGACGACCCGCGGGTGACGCCGGTCGGCCGGCTCCTGCGCCGCTACAGTCTGGATGAGCTGCCCCAGCTCTGGAGCGTCTTGAAGGGTGATATGAGCCTGGTGGGCCCTCGTCCTCCGGTGCCGAACGAAGTTGCGGCCTACAAGACCTTCGAACGGCGCCGGCTCTCCATGCGTCCTGGCCTCACATGTCTTTGGCAGGTGAACGGGCGCAACGAGATCGGGTTCGAAGACTGGGTGCGCCTCGATCTGGAGTACATCGATACGTGGTCTCTCGCAGGCGATCTTCGCATTCTTGCCCGAACCCTTCCCGCTGTCTTGAGCGGGCACGGTGCCAGCTGAGCACTTCACGATGACCCGCAAGAGACGCCGCTACGAGCTCCGCGATTCGTCGCTGAATGAGCAACTCGAGGCCCTGGTGGCCTCGGCGCTCGAGCGGTACGGAGAGCGCCCGGACGCGGATCAGCTTCGCCAGATGCTGGTCACCTCCGTTCGCATGGCGAAGGAGGCTTCGAGCGGAAATCTCAAGCTCGTGAACAATGCCCTCAAGGAGCTGCGACATGCGTTCCGCGTGTTCGCGCCCTACGCGGCCGTGCCCAAGGTCGCGGTCTTCGGCAGTGCGCGCACAGAGCCCGATCATCCGGATTGGCAGCAGGCACATGCATTCGCCGAGCGGATGGTCGCGGCCGGTTGGATGGTCATCACCGGTGCGGGCGATGGCATCATGGGCGCAGCCCAGGGCGGCGCGGGCCGCGCGGCGAGCTTCGGTGTGAACATCCGCTTGCCCTTCGAGCAGTCAGCGAATGCGGTCATCGAGGGGGATCGCAAGCTCGTCAACTTCCGATACTTCTTCACGCGCAAGGTCACCTTCGTGAAGGAGAGTCACGCCTTGGCGCTCTTCCCGGGCGGCTTCGGCACCCATGATGAAGGGTTCGAAGCGCTGACCTTGATTCAGACCGGCAAGAGCAGCGTCGTGCCGGTGGTCTACGTCGACGAACCCGGCGGAAGCTATTGGCGCGATTGGCATGAGTACGTGAAGACCCATCTCCATGCGCGCGGGCTGATCGGCGATGAGGATCTTTCTCTCTATCGCGTGACGGATGATCTCGATGTGGCCGTCGAGGAGATCGTCCAGTTCTATCGGAACTATCATTCGAGTCGCTGGCTGGGCGATCGGCTGCTGATTCGCCTCGCCGAGGCGCCGAGCCCGGCGCAATGTGAGGCACTGGCAGATCAATTCGACGATTTCTTCGAGGGCGAGCCCGAGGTCTGTGGCCCGCTTCCGGAGGAGAAGGATGACGCACCGGGCCTGCCCCGACTCGCGGTGCGCATCAGCCGGCGCCGCGTTGGGCGTCTGCGCCAGTTGATCGACCGCTTGAACGATCTTCCGGCCGAACGGGAGCCGTGGCATGAGACATTGCCGCCGGAACTCCTTGCGCGGGAGCTCTCGGCCGAGGCCGAGGAGGCGGAAGAAGACGACGAGGCGTGACCGTCTCCCCGCCGCGGCATCGCACCGGCATGAAGCTCGTGAACGCCCTGTTCCTCATCCTGCTGGCCACTCCCGCGTCCAGCGAGCCTTGGGCACTCTATGCGGAGCTGCTCGATCGGCATACGCTGGAGACGAGCGATCTCGCCCAGACCCGCGTCGACTACGCGGCGCTGCGCCGTGCGCCGGATTGGGATCGGTTGCTGACCGGAATCGAAGCCACCGACCCGGCGGCGCTTCAGGGCGCTGATTCCCGCCTCGCCTACTGGATCAACGCCTACAACATCTTCGCGATCGATCTGGTGGTGAAGGGGCGCCCCCAGGAGAGTATTCGGGATCTGGGCTCGTTCTTCAGCCCTGTCTGGAAGAAGCCCGCAGGACGTATCGCAGGCAGGAGCTACACCCTGCACGAGATCGAGCACGAGATCCTGCGCCCGATGGGCGATCCGCGGATCCATGGGGCGATCGTCTGCGCCTCGTCGTCGTGTCCACCCCTGGCACGCACGCCCTACACCGCCGCTGGCCTCGAAGGTGAGCTTCGGGCGAACCTCGAGCGATGGCTCCGTCATCCGAACAAGGGCGTCCGCCTGGATGCCGCATCGAACACACTCCACGTGTCGAAGGTCTTCAAGTGGTTCGAAGAAGACTTCGATGTCCAGGGCGGAGTTCGCGCGTTCCTGAGCGGCTACGTCGAGGTCGGAAGCCCCGACGTCGATCTCGAGTACCTCGACTACGACTGGCATCTCAACAAGTCAACAAGCGGGGACGGGCTTGTTCGAGTTGGCCGGCGAGGCGGAAGAGGGTGCCTTCTTCTCCGAAGCGGCCGGCGAATTGGATGCCAATGGGCAGGCCCGCGTCGTTCCAGGCGAGCGGGACGGACATGGCGGGGCTCCCCGAGGCGTTGAAGACCTGGCAGAAGCCGATGGTCTGGAGCAGGGCCAGGATGTTGGCGCCCGGGTTCGGGTTGGACAAGCTGAGGGTGCCCAGTGGCGTCGGCGGGAGTGCCATCGTGGGTGTGAGAATGACGTCGTAGTCGGCCTGGAAGCGCGCCACCTGGCGACCGACGTGATGGATTCCCTTCACTGCGCGCACGTAGTCGGCGGCACTTCGCTCACGGCCGGCCATCACCATGCCCCAGGTGCCCGCCTCCACATCCGATTCGGTGAGTTCGCGGCCAAGGGCCTCGGCGCGGTCTTCGAGTGAGACGAGCAAGCTGGCGGGGAGGATCGTCAGGGAGGCTCGTCGCATCGCGTCTACGTCGATCTCGAGCGTCGTCTCGACCACGTCATGACCCAACTCTTCGCAGAGCTCTGCCGCGGCCTCTACGGCGGTGATGCAATCCGCATGGGTCGGCGTGCCGTTCCAGGTGTTGCGCTGGAGCGCGATGCGAAGGCGGCCGGGTGGCCTGTTGACCTCGTCCAGATAGGCACGCACCGGCGGCGGTGCGACGTAGGGCGCGCCCGGATCCGGGCCCGCCGTGGCGTCGAGGAGGGCGGCGTTGTCGCGGACGCTACGGCTCACGGCGTGGACGATGCTCATGCCAGCCCACCCCTCGCCGACGTCCGGCCCCATCGGTGTGCGGCCCCTCGTGGGCTTCATGCCAAACAAGCCACAAGCCGACGCCGGAATGCGGATCGAGCCGCCGCCGTCGCTCGCATTCGCCAGCGGCAGATAGCCCGCCGCGACCGCTGCGGCGGCGCCTCCCGAGGAGCCTCCAGCGCTATGCGCCGGGTTCCAGGGATTGTGCGTATCGCCGAATTGGATCGATTCGCTCGTCGGCGTGATGCCGAACTCAGGCGACAGACTCTTTCCGAACGTCACCAGGCCCGCCGCGCGATAGCGCTCGGTCAACGCGCTGTCGTGATCGGGTACGTGTTCGGCGAAGAGCTGGCTGCCGTTCGTCGTGGGCACGCCTGCCCAGTAGAGATGCAGATCCTTCAGCAGGAACGGCACTCCGGTGAAGGGGCCCTCGGGAAGGCCCCCCTCGAGAGCCGCCCGCGCTTCGTCGAGCATCGGAATGGGGACCGCGTTCAGGGCGGGCTCGTGGCGCTCCATCCGCTCCAGGGCTGCGTCGAGGAGTTCCTTCGGCTGGGTTTCGCCTTTGCGAACAAGCTCCGCCAACCCAAGACCGTCATAGGATTCATACTCGTCCACGCTGAGACCTCCGGCCGCGCGAGGTTCAGGGCGCAGCCGGGGCAGGATACTACGGAGCACCTGGCCAGGCGAGCGGGCCAGGCAGCGTCGTGGCTACTTGCGCTTGAGCTCCGAGTCATGTTCCGCGATGAAGGCGCGGATGTCGTCGGTCATGCCAAGCACCGTATCCCACTCATCGGCGTAGAAGGTGATCGGGAAGCGGCGAATCCCGTACAGGGAGACGGCACCTTTCTGACTCACTTGAAGCCGCAGACCCTTCTTTTCGTTCGCCTTCAACGCCTCATTTTCGGCGCGGAGCCGTTCGATCTCGGACTGCAGGTCGGCGTCATCTTGGCTCATCGAATCTCCATTGGGACCGGGAACGCCGAGCCTAGCGCTTCGAGACCGTTTGGCCGGAGGGCCAGACCGTTTGGCCGGAGGGACCAGACCGATTGGCCGGCGGGACGGGTTTCGTCAGTCTGGTACCGTTCGGCAGATGAACGAGACGAATCCCCATCTGCATACGTGATGGCATGAGGGTTCTCGCTCGCGTCTCGCTCGTTGTCGCCTTTGCCGCTTGCAGCCAGCCCCTGCCGCCGCCCGCGAGTGGTCCCGGAGCGGTATTGATCCCCGCCGGTTCGGTCTGGCGGCACGCTGTGGACATTCCGCTCGAAGACGATTGGCTCGTGGCCGAGTACGACGATCGGAACTGGGCCGAGGGGCCCGGGCCTCTGGGCACGAGCATTTCCGGCCTTCGGACCGAGACGGCCGACCCGACGGCGCTCGAGCCGCCGCAAATGGCTGTGCTGTTTCGCAAATCCTTCGAGCTACCGGAGGGACACGGCATCGAAGGGCTGACGGTGCACTATCTCCGCGACGATGGGTTGCGGCTCTGGCTCAACGGCACCGAAATGTTGCGCCACGATCTTCGGGCCGGAGAGATCACTCGGGCGAGTCTGGCGGCACGTGCCGTCCACCGCCCTGAGGAACAAGACTGGGAACGGCTGGCGCTTCCGGCAGATGGCCTGCGGCCGGGCATCAACCAGATCGCGGTGGCGGTTCACCAGGCGAGTGTCTCGGGCGGTGACCTGATCTTCGATCTGGAGCTACGGGGATTTCGGCAATCCGATGCGCCGGTGCTCACGCGCGGGCCCTACCTCCAGCAAACCAGCCAGAAACGCAGTGTCATCCGGTGGCAGACGGCAGGCCCTGCCCGTGGCTGGGTCGATCTAGGCGAAGCTCCCGGCGAGGTCACCCGGCGGTTCGATGAGCGCATCGCCAGAAGGAATCACGAAGTCGAGGTCACGGGCTTGCCGGAAGGCAGGGTCCACTATTCCGTCGGCGTGGGAGAGTCGGTTCTCGCGGGTGGAGACGCGGCACACCGTATTCCCCGCCCAGGCAAGACCGTGCGCCTCTGGATCACCGGTGATCAGGGCTCGGGCGACGAGCACGCACGAGAAGTTCGCGACGGAATGCTCTCCGCCGCGGGTCCCCGCTCCCCAGGTGCCTGGATCACGTTGGGTGACAACGCGTATCCCTCGGGTACGGAGGCCGAGTTGCAGGTTGCGGTCTTCGACACCTTCGCCGGGCTGCTCGCCAACACGACCCTGTGGCCAGCGCCGGGCAATCACGACTTGATCGGCACCACGCCCGACCGGGACGAAAGCCCCTACTTCGATGTCTTCTCACTGCCTACCCAAGGCGAGGCAGGGGGCGTCCCTTCGCACCGAGAACGGTGGTATGCCTTCGACTGGGGCCCTGTGCACGTCGTATCGCTGGATAGTGTGAGCGGTCACCGCACCCGCAACGGCCCCATGCTTCAATGGCTGGAAGCCGATCTCGACAGGGCCCGGGCGCCGTGGACGATCGCGGTTCTCCATCATCCGCCCCATAGCCGCGGAAGCCATGATTCTGACAAGGAGGTGGCCACCAGTCTCGTGCGCGAACGCATTCTTCCGATTCTCGAGCGTCACGGCGTCGCGGTCGTCTTTGCCGGGCATAGCCACAACTACGAACGGAGTTCCGAAGATGAGACGCCCGTGTTCGTCGTCTCGGGGAACGCGAGCATTCGCGGTAGTGGCCCCCTCGATCACCCGCTCATGAAGGTCTCACGAGGAGGGCAGCTGGGTTCGCTACTGGTCGACGCCGATGCCTGCAGTTTCGACGTCCGCGCGATCGACCAGGACGGCGAGGTCTACGATCGCTTCCGCCTGGAGAACGCTGCTACCTGCGCGCCCTAGGCGGGCGCGGCTGGAGTCATTCGTCTGCAGCCAGCGGGGGGCGATGCAGGCCCGCAAGCAGGGCCGGTGCACCCACCAGGAGACCAAGAGCCACCCAATGCAGCGGAAGCTCCAGACGGACGCCCATTCCGAACGCTCGCTCGACAAGCCCAGGGACCGCTTTCGCAGAGGGTTCGATGATCCACACGAAGTAGGCCGCGAGAAACGCCGCAGCGCAGTGGGCGCCTCCGAGCATGGCGAATTCCGGGCGCGGTGCGTGGCGCCACAAGGCCTCCAGGCCAAGGGCACAAGCCGCGCTGAGAGCGGCGCCGCCGACCAGCGAGCCCAGCAAGGCCGGAGCGTCGGGAAGCGTCACCAGCACCAGTCCGATCAGCCAGCCGAAGCAACCGATCCACAAGCCAAAGCGCCCCGCGCCCTTCAGTTCGTTTCGCTCGAAGCCCATTGCGCACCTCTTCGAAAGGCCGCGCTGGAGCATTACCCCTTGGGGGAGTCGCCTTCCACGCCCATTTCGTTGCCCAGACGGGGTGCGACGACGGCCAGCACGGCGCCGTACAACCCACAGAGTGCCCCGCCGAGCCCAATGGTGACGGGCGTTCCGAACTCGGCGGCGAGCAGGCCCATGCCGAGGCCGCCAAAGGGCACGATGCCGCCCCAAGCCACCTGGAAGAGGCTCATCACGCGGCCGCGACGGGCCTCGTCCACGATCTCCTGAATCAGGCGTTGTAGATCGGTCATGGTGGCGAAGTAGAAGTAGCCGACCAGCACCTGCATCAGCAGCGCTGCGGCCGGGGTTCGCGAAAGTGCGAATCCGATCAGCATCAAGCCGAACGCCAGGGCGCGCAACGCCGAGCCGCGAAGCGTCGGCAGTCCCCGCTTGTAACCGCTGGTCAGTGCGCCAGCCATCGCGCCAATCCCCGTGCAGACCACGATCCACGCGAACCAATTGGGATTCCCGAGCACTTCGGCCGCATAGATCGGCGTCAGCGCGACATGGGAGACACCGAAGAGCGAAACCCATGCGACGGTGATCAACGCGGGCATGGCCGGGTGGCGTTCGCGAGCATGATCGAGCCCGCTCTTCAGCCGCGCGAAGATTCCGCCATCCTCGGCTTCGGGCTCGTAGGGGCGTGGACGCATGCGGGACGTCAGAACGGCTGCGATGAAGGCCGCGGCGGTAAAGGTGCCAAATGCGATTTCGAATCGCCCACTTGCCAGGAGCGGTGCTGCGAACGCGGGCCCGAGCACGCGGGTGAGGTTGTTCGCTGTCGATTGCAGGGAGACTGCGCTCGACAGGTCTTCCTCGGGGACGGCATTGGCGGCAAGGGCCATGCTCGCCGGGCCCGAGAATGAAAAGCAGACGCCCAGGCCGAAGCCGAAGACCTGGAGGAGGGACGGCGTGGCCAGGCCCGCGTAGGTGGTCACAGCCAGGCCGGACGTCACGAACACGACCCCGGCATAGCAAGCCAACACGATGCGCTTGCGGTCGAATCGGTCGGCGGCCACGCCAGCCAGCGGGGCCAGCACGAACGCCGGAATGAACATCGCGAAGAACAGCCGCCCCTGTTGGGTCGCATCGCTCGACGACAAGCTCGCCATCAGCCCCTGGAGCGAGACGTGCGAGATCCAGAAGCCGGTCTGGTTGACGAGGAAAGCGCTGAAGAGCAACCGGAAGCTCGGGTTGCGCAGGGCGCGAAAGGCCCGCCAGCGCGCCCTCTCGAGCATGCGCGGGGCTCGGGCTGCCTGAACGCCCATCGCCACCGAATCCGCCGGATTGAGCGCTGCATCGCCAGGGTTGGCGCCCAGGCTCTGCTCGACACGGGATTTGACCACGACCGCTCCGCTGGTGCCGGCTGACGGGCGATCCGCGGGAGCCGGCGTTCAGGCTGGCCCGGGCGAGGTCGGGGTCGGGGCCACCAGGCGGCCCACCGGAAGGTGCCGGCGCGTTCGCGTCCAGCCCACTGGGAGCCCAGAGGGTAGCTGCCGCAAAAAAATGTGGCCGCTAGCCCTCCCTGGGGGGTTGAGAAAAATATCTACCTGGGTGATGGTGGGCAAGTCACCACCTCCCGGACGGAGTGATGTCCCCGGGGGCGGCCGTGCTCCGGCACTTGGCCGATGGAGATGGGGGAATTCGAGAGGATGCACACCGGGTGAGGCCAAGGGCCAGTCCACGGTCGGCAGGTTGCCAGCACGCTCTAGCGTGGCTGCGGGGTTCTAACGTGGGGCAGGGTCCCCCGGGGGAGCCTCGTGAACCATCAGGGGCGCCAAGGCATCTAACTGATCGTGCGTTCGCTACCTGGCGAGCGTACTAGGGTTGACCCTCTTCGTCTCGAGCGCCCCTCCGCGAGCGACGAGGAACACCTGGAAATGCAAGGAGACCACAGAACCGGCAACGGCCGGCGGTGTCGGAGCCTGGCTCCGCGCGCCATCGGTGAAAGGGCCGGGCCCGGCTGCCCAAGCGGCGGCCACCGCGCCCAGCAAGCGCCCTCAGGAGGGAACGAGAAACCATGAGTCAGAAGCCGAACCAGGCAAACGAGCGACGTCGCCCGCGGCCCGCCCGGCGCTCTCTGCGCCGCGAGGACCGCACGGCCAACGGGCGGGAAGCTCCCGCTCGGCCGACGCGGGCCGAGCCGCTTCCGCGGCAACTTCCGCCCCGCGACGATCGCCATGATGTACGGCGCGAGCCGCTCGCTGCGTACCTGGGCGACATCGCACATATCCCGACACTGAGTCGCGAAGAGCAGGTCCTGCTGGCCAAAGAGCTCGAGGCGGCGACCCATGCTTTCCGCGAGGGCCTGTATGGCCTGCCGTGGACGGCCAACGAGCTTCTGCGCGTCTGGCAGAGCACGCGCAAGGGCGGTCGCACGACGAGCCGGCTCTCCGAATCCTTCGGCGATCGCGCCACGGAGGCGGGCGAATGTCTGGACGCAGCTCTGGTCAAGCTGGAACGCCAGATGCTGCGCCGTGCCAAGCTCTTCGAGGACGGAGATACGGACCCCGCGGCGCTTCGCCGGCTCGACAAGCGATCGGTCAAGCTGCTGCACGAGGCGGATCTCTCCATCGAGCTGCTGCGCCGGGTGCTCAGTAGCTTCGAGGAGCTGCGGCGGACCCATCGTGGGCAGGTTGCGAAGCTTGCAAGCGTGGTTCTGCTCGAGACGGCCGAGTACAAGCAACGCGTAGCGGCGCTCGATGATGCCTTCGATCGCATGAGCGACGCCAAGAATCGCTTCGTTCAGCACAACCTGAAACTGGTCGTGGTGGTCGCGAAGGATTTCCGGAACCTCGGGCTCTCCTTCCCGGACCTGATCCAGGAAGGGAACACGGGGCTGATCCGAGCCGTCGAGAAGTTCGATTGGCGGCGCGGCTTCCGATTCTCGACCTACGCGGTCTGGTGGATCCGGCAGGCGCTGATCCGCGCCATCCAGAACCACTCCCGGACGATTCGCATCCCGAGCCATCACTACGACACGCTGCGCTGGTTCGACCAGACGAAGGCGCGGCTGGCGAAGGAGCTCCAACGCGATCCGACCCATGCCGAGGTGGCCCATGAGATGGACATCCCGGTGGATCGGGTCGAAGAGCTGGAGATGATGGCAGCGGAGCCCGTGAGCCTCGACGCCGAGGTGGCTGGCAAGGATTCGAGTCGGCCGCGCCGGCTCGAGCAGCTGGTTGCCGATACGAACGCCGGAACGCCCATGGATGATCTGGACCGCACACGTCTCGAGCGCACTGCGCTCACGGCGGTGGAGCGGTTGCCGGATCGCGAGCGGCAGATCCTGCTCTGGCGCTTCGGGCTCGACGGTGGCCGAGAGCACACGCTCCAGGAGATCGGAGACAAGCTCGGCCTCTCGCGAGAACGAGCTCGTCAGCTGGAAGCCCGCGCGCTTGCCCGCCTCCGCGAAGGAGATTCGGGCACGGCGCTAGGCGAGCTGGCGCTCGCTTCGGACTGAGCCGGCAGAAGCCAAGCACGTTGAAGGCCCGGCCCGGGGAAACCCAGGCCGGGTCTTGTTCGTTCAGGGAGAGCGGGCTTCTCGGGCTCGAAGACGTTCTCCGATGCCAGGCGGCCGAGGCACGTCGGACATCGCCCCCGGCCGGCCGTGGTAGGCTCGCGATGTGGCCAAGAAGCCGACAACGGTTGCCGAGTACCTCGCGAGTCTCCCCGCCGATCGCCGCGAGGCGCTCGAATCGGTACGCAAGACGATCAAGAAGAACCTTCCCAAAGGCTATGCCGAGGGGATCCAGTACGGAATGATCGGGTACTTCGTTCCGCATAGCGTGTATCCAGCGGGATACCACGCGGATCCGTCGCAACCGCTTCCTTTTGCCTCGCTGGCGAACCAGAAGAACCACATGTCGATCTACCTCATGTGCATCTACAGCGATGAGGAACATCGGGACCGGTTCGTTCGGGCGTGGAAGGCGACGGGCAAGAAGCTCGATATGGGGAAGTCATGCGTGCGATTCAAGAAGCTCGAGGACGTGCCGCTTGAGGTGGTGGGTGAGGCGATCCAAGGCGTACCGGTGACGGAGTTCATTGCACGCTACGAATCCGCGATCGGCCCGGGAGCCCGAAAGCGCCCGGCAAGAAAGGCTCCGAAGGAGGCGCGGGCCAAACGAGGGGCCCGCGATCGGAGGGGGTGATCGTGCCTACGGCGCATCCTTCAAATACCGGGCTCCGATGTGATTTCCTCGGCCTTGCGCGGCAGGCGCCAGCCATGCACCGCTGAATACACGATCGGCAGAAGGATGAGCGTCGCGATCGTCGCCGTGAGCACTCCGCCTACCATCGGGGCCGCGATGCGTCGCATCGTCTCCGACCCGGTACCCGCCCCCCACATGATGGGAAGCAATCCGATCACGTCGGAGGCCACGGTCATCAACAGCGGCCTCGCGCGATCGGTCGCACCGGCGACAATGGCATCCCAGAGATCGGAGCGGTCTCGGAGCTTCTCCTCAGCCTGGAACCGGTCGCGGGCCTGGTTCAGGAAGAGCAACATGATGACGCCTGTTTCCGCGGTGAGGCCCATGAGGGCCAGGAACCCGGCACCGACGGCGGCGCTGACGTCGTAGTCCAATAGCCAGAGGAGCAGGACGCCTCCGACCATGGCGAAGGGGATGCAGCCGATCACCATCAGGGTGTCGCTGATCCGCCGAAAGTTGACGTAGAGCAGCAGGAAGATGATCCCGAGGGTGATCGGGGCGATCAAGAGCAATCGCAGCGCAGTCCGTTCCAGGTATTCGTACTGCCCGCTCCAGGTCAGGGTGTAGCCGGTCGGAAGCTCCAGGCTCTCCGCAAGAATCCGCTTGGCCTCCGAGACGTAGGTCCCTATGTCGACGCCTTCCAGGTCGATGTAGACCCAGGCGTTCGGGCGTGCGTTTTCCGTCTTGATCGAAGGCGGACCCTTGATGAACTCGAACGTTGCGAGCTGCCCGAGTGGGATCTGGGCGCCATCCGGAGTCGAGATCAAGACACGCCGGAGGGACGAGAGATCATCCCGCAGTTCGCGGCTGTAACGCAGATTGATGGGGTAGCGCTCGAGCCCTTCGATCGTCTGGCTAACGTTCATGCCGCCGATGGCGGTCTGGATGACATCCTGAACGTCTCCGACCGTGAGCCCATGGCGGGCGATCCGGGGTCGGTTGATCTCGATGTCGAGATAGTTCCCTCCGACGACGCGCTCTGCGAAGACGCTCTGCGTACCCGGGACGCTTCCGAGTTTCGCCTCCACCTCGCGCCCGATCCGCTCGAGCTCCAGGAGTTCGGGACCGGCGATCTTGATGCCCACCGGTGTCTTGATTCCCGTCGAGAGCATGTCGATGCGCGTCTTGATCGGCATGGTCCAGGCGTTGGTGACACCGGGAAACGGGATCGCCCGATCGAGTTCGGCGATGAGCTTCTGGGTGGTCATGCCCTCCCGCCACTCTGCACGAGGACGGAGCGTGATGGTCGTCTCGAGCATCGAGAGCGGGGCCGGATCCGTAGCCGTCTCGGCTCGTCCTACCTTTCCGAAGACGCGTTCGACCTCGGGAAAACTCGCAATGATCCGATCCGTCTGCTGGAGAATCTCCTTGGCCTTGGTGATCGAGAGACCGGGCAACGTGGTGGGCATGTAGAGGAGGTCGCCTTCATCCAGAGGCGGCATGAACTCGCTTCCCAGCCGCCCGCAGGTGAAGACGCCGACGGGAAGTGTAAGCAGCGCGACTCCAAGCACGATCCAGCGAAACTGCAGCGCACCTCGAAGGAGCGGGCGATAGAAACGCAGGATCGCACGGTTCAACGGGTTGCGATCCTCCGGCAGGATCCGCCCGCGAAGCATCCAGACCATCAGTGCAGGAACGACCGTGATCGAGAGCAACGCCGCCCCCGCCATGGCATAGGTCTTCGTGAATGCGAGGGGTCTGAAGAGCCGGCCCTCCTGGGCCTCCAGCGCGAAGATGGGCAGGAAGGAGAAGGTGATGATGAGCAAGGAGAAGAAGAGCGATGGGCCGACCTCGCTGGCGGCTTCGATGAGAATCTCCTTGCGAGGGCGCTTTCCGCCGTCCCTTTCGAGATGTCGATGGGCGTTCTCGACCATCACGATCCCGGCATCGATCATCGTCCCGATGGCGATGGCGATGCCGCCAAGGGACATGATGTTCGCGTTGATCCCCTGGTGGTACATCACGATGAACGAGACCAGGATGCCCAGTGGAAGAATCAGGATGGCCACCAGCGCGCTGCGAAGATGGAAGAGAAAGACAGAACAGATGAGCGCAACGATGAGCCCCTGCTGCAGGAGTTTCTCTTCGAGGTTGGCGATGGCTCGTTCGATCAGCGGCGCACGGTCGTAGACGGGAACGATCTCGACGCCTTCAGGGAGGGAGGCTTTCAGCTCTTCGAGACGCGCCTTGACGCGCTGAATCGTCTGGAGCGCATTTTCCCCGAAGCGCATGACCACGATTCCCGCGGCGACTTCACCCTCTCCATCGAGATCCGTCAGGCCACGTCGCAGCTCCGGGCCCAGGGAGACGGTCGCGATGTTGCGAAGCAGGATGGGTGTACCACCCGCCTCGGCACGGATCGCGATCTCCTCCAGATCGCGAACGCTCTGTACGTAGCCGCGGCCTCGAACCATGAATTCCGATTCCGCGATTTCGAGAAGCCTGCCTCCGACTTCGTTGTTGCTGCGCTCGATGGCATGGCGCACCTGGCGGAGAGGAATGCCGAAGGCCGCGAGCTTGTTCGGGTCCAGCTCGACCTGATACTGCCGGATGTGACCGCCCACACTCGCAACTTCGGCGACGCCTGGAACCGACTGGAGTTCGTAGCGAAGGTGCCAGTCCTGGATCGAACGAAGCTCCGAAAGGTCGCGCTTCCCCGTTCGATCGACGAGTGCGTACTCGTAGATCCAGCCTACACCCGTCGCGTCGGGGCCCAGGGTCGGTGTGACACTATCGGGAAGACGACCGGAGACGAAGTTCAAGGCCTCCAGGACTCGGCTGCGGGCCCAATAGAGATCGGTTCCATCTTCGAAGATGATGTAGACGAACGAAGAACCGAAGAAGGAATAGCCGCGAACGACCTTGGCAAAGGGGACGGCCAGCATGGCGGTCGTCAGCGGGTAGGTCACCTGATCTTCGACGACCTGGGGCGCCTGGCCCGGAACTTCCGTGAACACGATGACCTGGATGTCCGAGAGGTCTGGGATGGCATCGAGCGGGGTGTTCAGGACGGCGTATGCCCCCCATGCCAGGAGAGTCACGATTTCAATCGCTACGAAGAAAGGGTTGTTGGCTGAGGCCTCGACGATCCGTTTCAGCACAGCGTTACTCCCCTTCACCCTCGTGGGAGGAGGGCGCCGAGTGATCCATGGGAGGCTTCCCGCCCATGGGCATCTCCCGCGTTCCTTCGTGGGCTTCCGTCTCGTCGGTTTCCGAGGTGACGAGGAGTTTTCGGATGGCTTCCTGGAGGTTGCTCTCGCTATCGATCAGGAACTGACTCGACACGACGATTTCGTCTCCCACCGCGAGTCCATCCGTGATCTCGAGCCAGCCGTCACCGGAGTCCATTCCCAGTGAGACATTGCGAGGTTCGAATCGACCCTCACCAAGCGCTCGAATGACGAGGCTTCTTCTCCCGGAGCGAATGACGGACTCCGAAGGAATGGCGATCACGTCCTTCCGTGGTGAGCCCTGAAGCAGGGTGTTGCCGAACATTTCGGGACGAAGTTCGCCGTCCGGGTTCGCAAGCTCCAATCGCACCTCGGCGGTGCGCGTCTTCGGATCGAGGAACGGTGAGATATAGGTGAGCGGGCCGGAGTGGATCTTGCCTGGCAGGTAGGAGAGTTCCACCACTCCGGTCTGGCCGAGCGAGAGCCAGGGAAGCTCGTATTCGTATACCTCTGCCCGTACCCAGACTTTCGAGACGTCGGCGATGGTGTAGAGGTTCTGGTTGGGGCCGACCTCCATCCCGCTACGAACTCCGAGATCCGTGACGATGCCGCTGGTCGGCGCGTAGAGAGTGAGCGTCTTCTTGATTTCCCCCGTCTCGAGGAGCTTCTCGATGTCCCGCTCGGAGATGTCCCTGAGCTCGAGTCGGCGTCTCGTCGCTTCCTGCAGAGAAGCGCCACTGCCGCGCACATCCTCGAACGGGCTGTCCTGGGTGGCCGCCTGGTAGCGCGCGGCGAGGAGAAGCTCCTCCTGGGTGGCGACGAGTTCCGGTGAGTACACCTCCAGAAGCGGTTGGCCCTTCCTTACCCGCTGTCCGACGAAATCGACATGGAGCGCCTCGACCCAGCCCTGGACCTTGGTATGCACATGCGTCACGCGGGTTTCGTCATAGGCGATACGTCCGAGGGCGCGGATCGAACGGCTCAGGTCTCGCCGCGTCACTTCTTCCGTACGAACACCGATGTTCTGGATGGTCTGCGGGCTGATCTCGATGGCGCCGTCCGACCGGGCCATCCCCGCCGTCGCGCAGACAGGAACCAGATCCATGCCCATCGGGGATTTCCCAGGCTCGTCGCGAACGTAGGTCGGGTCCATCGGTGCCTTCCAGTAGAGCGGCGCGGCTCCCCCTGCGCAGCGATCGTCCGCGGGTTCGATGGTTCTTCCATCCGTCGTCTGCTGCCCCGCCAAAAGGCCCCGGCCCCACCATCCGGCTGCAAGCGCAACGCAGCCCACGAGAACGATCTGAAGAATCCGTTGGTTCATCGGAGGGTCTCCCCAGCGGTGGCTTCGAGGGATGCAAAGGCCTGCCTTCGATCGGCCTGGGCACGGATCAATCGAAGCTCCGCGTTCAGCAGGCGAACCTGGCTATCGAGAACACTGAGGAACTCGATCCGTCCGACGGCGTAGGCGGAGCGGCTTGATTCCAGCGACTGTCGGGCCTGGGGTACCAGACCGGTTTCCAGAAGGGCGCCCTCGGAGTCGGCCCGAATCAGTTCGGCATGGGCCGATCGAAGAGAGGAGAAGAGCGCTCCGCGAGATCGACGGTAGGCTGCTCGCGAGCGGCGCAGCAAAGCCTGCTTTTCGGCCTTCTTCGCGTTCCATTTCGAGCGATCGATCGGCAGGCGGAGCGTGACCGACGCGCTCAAGAAATCGTCGCCGTCCACCGTATCCCCTTCGACTTCTTCGCGAATGCGGTAGCCCAGGCCGAAGTCGAAGTCCGGGTAGCCCTCGAGCTCGGTCGTTCGGACGATGCGTTCCGCCTCCGCGACCTTGGCCTGAAGTGAGAGGAGCTTCGGATTCGTTTCTTCCAGGGTAGCGTGGAGTTCAAGCAGATCGGGCACGGGGGACGCGTCGAGGAGGCGCTCTGTCGTCGGGAATCGGCTGCCAGGCTCCAGGTCGAGCAGTTCGTTCAGCTCAGCCGATGCGCGCTCGATCGCGGAGGTCCGGGCAAGCTGCTCATCGAGCAAAGCTGTCAATTCGACCTGGGCGCGGAGGACATCTTGTTGGCGGCCCGTTCCGACCCTGTACTTCGCCTCAGCAACCTGCACGAGTTGCCTCAGAAGCTCCATGTTCCGCGTGGTGATCTTGAGTGCACGCTGAGCGAAGCCGAGTTCGGCCCACGCGATCTCGACTCCGGAAGCGATTCGTCCTGCGCGATCTTCGTGGGCGTGTTCCGCCGCACGGGCGTTTTCTGTGGCTGCGCTGCGGCGGTTCGTGAGGACACCCGGGAAGGGAATGCGCTGGCTGAGCCCCAATTGGTGGCCCGAAAGGGGGGTCGAGCCGAAATCGAGGTCGCCGGTCGGGATGTTGCTGGCCTCGTAGTGGAATCGGGGGTCCTCCAGTGAGTCGGCGTAGTGGATTCGTGCGCTGGCGGCATCGGCGAGGGCGCGTTCCTCGGCGATCGCAGGGTTCTCGGCGGCGGCCCGTTCGAGACACCAGCCAAGCGGGAGCGGTGAAGGCACGGATTCCCCGGCGGCGCCGACCGGAAGTAGGAGAAGGCAGAACGCCCATGCGGCGATCCCTGTTCCCGTCCATGCGCGACCGGCCATGATGGGTGACGCGTTTTCCATGATTCTCTCTTGAAGCTCGAATCGCATCGGGACTGCGATACGAAGCGCGTCGCAGCCAGGCCATGAGCGCACCGATTCCGGTGCGCGCCTTTCCTCGGCTCAGCCGTTCTTGGCTGGGCGCCGAGGCGTGCGGCTTCTCAGATGAGAAGTGTCGACTTCAGGAGAAGGATGTCGGGTGGTTCTGGCTGACCCGATCGTGGGCTCGAGAGCGCCAAGGGTTGCCGCGCGGCCTGGCTCGGGGATTCATGAACGGAACTTCTCGAAACGCGCAGATCGATCCATGCTCCAGCCGGCGGGGGATCGATCGAGGCAAGGATCAGGTCTTCACAGATGGAGCAGGAATCGTGGGAATTCACCGGTGACGGCTTGCTTCCCTTTGCCCCGCCCGATGAATCGCTGTGGCAGGGCGCGTCATCCGTCATGCCATGCTGGCCCGGGGCAGCCTCTGCGACCTCGACGGCAGGAGCTTCACACAAGACGTCACAGAACGGACCTCGCGCGAGCAGGCTGAGAGCTAGACCGAGTTGGAGGAGAATCATCCGCATGACTGATACCCCTGGAGGGTATAGGGACCGTATCCCCGGGCTCGCCCGGGCGCAAGGTTTCGTCTCGGAGGCTCCGAGTTGCGACTTGAGACGGTTCCGGGCCTATTCCCCTCCGAAGTCTGCTGCGCTGCTCTCTGCCATCTTTTCGAGGAACCACGGGGGGAACTGGCTGACGAAATTCTGGACGTCCCAGTAGTCGTTCCAGAGGGAGATCTTTCCGTCCTTCATTTCGTGCACGGTCGCGAAGGTGTGTTGGACCTGCTCGCCGGTCTTGAACGTCCAGGTTTCCGTGTGATCGAGGAAGACGACATCACCTTCGGCCGCCATGTGGTGCAGCACCTGCTCCTGGCTTGCCAGATGGTCGAAGGCGATGCGAAGCCGCTTCACGACATTCTCCGGGCCATGGGCGCCCGGATCCTCTGTCGGGACGTCCTGGTAGTGGACCTCGGGATGGAGGCAGGCCTTCAATGCCTCCCAATCCATCCGGCCCATGGCCTGCCACATCTCCTCGACGATCTGCTTGTTGGCTTCGGTCGTCACTCGCTTCTTCCTCCGTGCAAGCCACGCGACACGGGCCATGCCTGGCCGCGCGGGCAGACTAGCCCACTCCCGGCGCGCTACCGTGCGGGGATGGCTGTAGACGCTCACTCAGAAGCGTAGAAATCTGATCATTTGGCCGGGGGGCGACGCAGCCCGCCGTTCCGGATTCCGATTCAGATCTTCCGGGTCGAAAGGTCCTTGACCCAGGGCGAACGCCCTCCCGGCTCGACCG
>JAAETT010000058.1 GCA_024228115.1 bacterium | reverse complement strand
TCCGCGGCGAACTGCCTGGGCCGATCTCCTACAGCGTGTCTTCGAGGTCGATGCGCTTTGCTGCCCCCGTTGCGGCGAGCCGATGCGCCTTCTCGCTGCCATCGAAGACCCCGACGTGGCCCGCAAGATTCTCGAGTGCCTTGGCCTGCCTGCGCGCGGGCCCCCGCTCGGAGCCGCACCGGGCCCATCGGTCGACTCCGATCCTGACTCCTGGGACGAGGAGTCACACTGGGACTTGGATCAAGCGCCTCCCTGCGGCTGACCCACGAACTCGGACCAGCCTCTCGCCCTGGCACCGGAGTTGGATCCCGGCAGAGGACAGGACCCGCCTCGATGCCGATCCCGCAACGCCACCCCTGCGCCCGCACCATGGCGATCTCTCACCCGACCACCACCATCCGCGGATCTGGCAAGCCCAACGAGCCGGTACCAGCCGTGGGGTTAGGGATCGTGCCTGACCATCAGGCGGCTTCCCTTTCCTGGTTCTTCACTCGTTCGAAGAACGAGACGGGCGTCAGCCCGCCCAGCGACCCATGGGGTCGCTCTTCGTTGTACTCGAGGAGCCACGCTTCCGAGGCTTCTCGAGCTTCCCGCACCGACTCGAAGAGCCAGCGGTTCAGGCAGCCATCGCGGAAGACGCCGTTGAAGCTCTCGTTGTGGCCGTTCTGCCAAGGGCTCCCCGGGTCGATGAACCGAGCATCGATGCCTTGGTTCTCGATCCACTCCTGGACTTTCTTGGCCACGAACTCGCTTCCGTTGTCACTCTTCACGACCCCCGGCGGGCCGTGCAACTCGACGAGCTGGTCGAGAACGCGAACCACATCCACCGAAGTGAGATGACGGGCGCACTCGATCCACAAGCCCTGGCGCGTGTGCTCATCGATCACCGTTAGGAAGCGAAGCGTTCGCCCCTCGACCGTCTGATCCGCCACGAAGTCGTAGCTCCACACATGGTTCGGATGGAGAGCTTCTGTGGGGCCGGTTGTGCTCGATCCACGCCGTCGCCGTTTCGGGCCCTTCCTCGGCACTCTCAGCCCCTCTCGACGTCTCAGTAGGCGAACACGTTCCCGCCCCACGCGCCATCCCTCCATCTGGAGTCGGTGAAAGATCTTGCGGTATCCGAAGCGCGGATACCGCTCCGACAACCGATGAACGGCAGCAACCAACTCGACTTCTTCAGTACGGCCTGACGGACGACGCTTCGTGCTCCGCGCGATCTCGATCACCTGGCAGGCTCGCCGTTCGCTCGCTGCGAACTCCTGCTCCAGGTGCTCCGCTGCACGTCGCCGCTCCGCCAGGCTCACCATTTTTTCGAGTTGATCTCCTTGAGCATCCGAATGTCCAGCGACAGGTCAGCCACCATCTTCTTCAGCTCGGAGTTCTCACGTTCGAGCTCCCGAAGCTTCTTCGCTTCCGAAACGTCCATCCCGCCAAACTTCCGCCGCCATCGATAGAAGGTCTGCTCCGTGATGTTGTTCTCTTGGCACACCGCCCGGATGTTCCCGGCGGCTTCCGCCGCCTTCAGAATCCCGATGATCTGCTCTTCCGAAAATCGCGCTCGCTTCATCTCGCCTCCGCCAGCCTCTTGTCGAGGCTAACTCAGAGGCTGGTACCAGATTCGCAGGGCCGGCCAGATCTCCTGCGCACACGAGCCACCCAGCCCGTTGAAATCATCCCCCGACGGCCGATCCCCGGTCGGCGAGTAGTCGACGGAACATCTACTACCCGGTCATTGAGCGAAAACGCAGCTTGAACTCCCTATCGCCGCTGGGCTTTCTTGAATTCGGTAGGATTCTGGCGTCGGGCACCTGCGGCAAGGTGTTGGCGGTCGGCGTTTCCTGTATTAGCTGAAGCCCGATCCGTTGTGCCGCATGTTGGGGTTCCATGGACGTAGTATGGCGAGTTCGGGTCTCGGGCAGTGCCCATGAGTACCTTGAGAGTTCCGGGATCCGAGGTGCGACCATCACTTCTCCGAGTTCTTTCAACCTCACCCTCGCAGACGAAATCCCTCCGTCGCGCCTCGCAGATGTCATTTCTTCATTTGTATCCGACTACACGAGAGCGATCGATCGATTGGTAGGGTCAGATGTCATCTCAGAAGTCGATGTTGCCCTCTATGTGAGCAGCGAGCCGCGTTCCACCGCAGTAAGGATCGGTCCGGGGGACCTTCAAGCACTCGGCCTCGCCGATGTCCATCTTTGCGTGAGCGCCTATCCAACCGACGAGTAGAAGGCAGCAAGCTGCAGAACAAGCGGCTGCAACCCGCTGGGCCACGCCAGGCGTATCGAGGCATGATACTGTTTGAGCAACGATCAGGTGGCTCGGCGAGGGTCGGTGGCCGGCCCAGCTGCTGAGTCGCATTTCCGTTGGGTAGCGGCACGCATGGAAGTTGCATTCTGTTGGCGCTGCAATGCCGATGTTCCCATGCTCAACGAAGAGGAATGGGCCCGCTGGTAGGGGATGTCCCGTCCGCTGTTGATCTTCTCTGAGCGGCGGCTCCGGTTTGAATCCTAGGCGACGCGCTTTGCAGTCGCCTCTTCGCTGGTTTCGGACACGGTGAGAGCTCGGACGAGCTTCTCGATGTCGCGCCACCC
>JAAETT010000057.1 GCA_024228115.1 bacterium | reverse complement strand
CGGTCTTCTTCTCGCCCACGACAAGGCGCACTGCATCGCGCTTGAACTCGGGTGTGAACGTTCTTCGTACTCGTGCCATGGATCACCTCATTTGGGCTAGTATGCCCTAAGTTAGGTGTCCACTTTCCTGGGGAAGTGCTATCCGCTTTCCCACGGTCAGCCACCAGGATCCGGAACAATTCGATGGTCAACCCTTCGAGGACCTGCTCGAGCATCTTCGCGCCACCTACCCCCTCGTCCATGAGCGCATGACGGTCGAGCGCATCTCGGGCTACAGCCTGCTCCTCACCTGGCAGGGCAGCGATCCGTCGCTCGCGCCCGCGCTCTTCATGTCCCATACCGATGTCGTTCCCGTCGAGCAGGAAGCGCTCGAGGGCTGGACCCATCCGCCTTTTGGCGGCGTCATCGACGAAGAATTCATCTGGGGCCGCGGCGCTCTCGATGTGAAGAGCGGCGTGATCGGCTGGCTCGAAGCCGCCGAAGCCTTGTTGGCGAATGCTTTCCAGCCGGCCCGCACATTGGTCTTTGCCTTCGGCCACAACGAGGAGGTCGGAGGAGAGGGGGGCGCGGAATCCCTTGCGGCCACGCTTCGGGAACGCGGCATGAAGTTCTCGTTCCTGGTCGATGAAGGCGGCTTCCTCAGCTCGGATCTCGGCCTGATCCCGGGAAAGCTCGTGGCCCAGATCAACACGGCGGAGAAGACCTACTTCACGATCCACCTGACGGCGCGCAGCGATGGCGGGCATTCCTCGACACCGCCCCCGCACACCGCGGTGGGCAAGCTGGCCACGGCCATCCACCGGCTCGAGGCGAACCCCCTGCCGTTGCGGATCTCACAGCCGATCCGCGACCTCTTTGCGGCGCTGACACCGCATTTTTCTTTCGGCCGGCGCCTGGCCATGAAGAACCTCTGGCTGACGGGGCCCCTCGTCACACGGCGCATGGCCGAGGATCCCCTGCAGGCCGCCATGCTGCGCACGACCACGGCCGCCACGATGGTCTCCGGAGGCGTCAAGGAGAATGTGGTGCCCAAGCGCGCCACGGCGACGGTCAACTTCCGCATCCTTCCGGGTGAGACCCCCGACGACGTACTGGCTCATGTGCGCGCCACCATCGACGATCCTGAAATCGAAATCGAATCAGACACGTGGTCCCAGGCGCCACGGCCCGGACGGGTCGACGCCCTCGGCTATCAGGTGCTGACGGACGCCATCCACGATGTCTACCCCGAGGCCATCGTCGTGCCAGGCCTCCTGCTCGGCGCGACCGATACACGGCACTATGCGGACATCGTCGATGACGCCTACCGCTTCCTCGGTGCGATCGTGGCGCGGGACCAGATTCCCAGCATTCACGGAACGGATGAACGCATCGGGATCGAGAGCCTGGCCAACGCGGTGCGCGTGCAGGCGCGGGTGCTGAGAAGAGCCGGGGAAGCCACGCCGTAGGCCGAAATCGGGTCACTATGGTACAACCCCGGGGATGCGGAGCGCCTACAGCCTCTTGTGTGCCCTGATCGGAGGGATCGGCGGACTCGTTGGAATGGTCTTCCTTGCGTCGTTCTTTCAATCCCAGGCCCCTGGCGCGGTCGCAGCAGGCCCGCTCCCGGTCGGGCCGAATGGCGCCTACTTCGTGGCATTCACGGGCTCGTGCCTGGTGGCGTGGAGCGCTTGCCTGTTGGGAGCGGCGCGTCAGCCCACGGCGGCTCCCTGGATCGCCACCGCCACCTCCTTCGGCCTGGTCTTGAACGCCGTCTACCGGCTTGCAGCCTGGCTCGTCGGCGACTATCACAGCCTCGGAAATCTCCCGCGCATCGAGGCCGGAATCTTCCTGGCGCTCGCCCTCGCGTTTCTCTGGCTGCGACCCACACGAGCCGCGGCGGAGGCCTGAATCGAACCATGCTTCGCTGGCTCGCCACGATTGCCATTCTTGGCCTCATGGGTCTCACGTTCCTGCTGCCGGATACGTCTCTCGGGCGGCGCGGCACGGAGGCGGGCACTCGGACCGAAGCCCCGCATAGCTCGGAACTGCTGGGCCAACCCTTTCCCGAGCTCGCACTTCTCGATCTCGATGGCGAACCCGTTTCGTGGGAGAGCCTGCGCGGGCATCGGGTACTCGTCACCCTGGAGCGGAGCGTCGATTGGTGACCCTATACGAAGGCGCGGCTCGTGGAGCTGCGAGAAACCTTCCGGGACGAACCCGATCTCGAGATCGTGTACGTGATTCCGGACAATCAATGGAACGAGAAGTCGGCTCGGTTCGTGGATGGCCTGGGGATGAGAGAGCGAATCCAGTTCGCGCTCGATCCCGGCAGCGCGGCCATCGATTCCCTTGGTTTGCGACGACCCGATGCGGAGGAGATCGAGGCGGGTGTACCCCATCCGGCGACCTTCCTGCTCGATCGCGAGGGCGTGATCCGCTTGGTCGATGTGCGGGAGGATTTTCACATCTGGGTGGATTCCGGATTCCTGCGCGACGCTTTGGCCTCCGTGCCCTGAACGTTTCGCTCATCCTCGGCGTGCTGGTTGCGCCGGCCCTCGCTGAGGAGGGCCGGCGTTTTTCGTTCAGCTACGACACGCACATCGGGCCTCTCCCGAAAGCACCAGGCCTCGTTCACGTGTTCGTGCCCCTTCCGGCGGTGACTCCCCAGCAGGATGTCGTCGAGCTGGAGATCGAGGCGTCGATCGCGGGCGAAGTGGAGACGGAGAGCCGCTACGGAAACCGCTATTGGCACGGTGTCGTCGAAGCCTCCGAGGGCCTCGCCATCGACGTCTCCGTGAATGCGGTCGTCGAGCGGCGTGTTCATCGGAATCCCGGAAGTGATGAACGTCCGCTTTCAGCGGCCGAGGAGCTCGACTTTGCCGTCTTCCTGGGTGCGAACGAGCGCGTCGCCGTCGCCCATCCGATCCTCGAACCGATGCTGACCGAGGTCCGCGCCAGCCGCATCGACGCGGGGCCCGCGGCCACAGCTCGCGCCATCTATGACTGGATCGTCGACAACGTCGAGTACAAGAAGGTCGGCTCGGGCTGGGGCAACGGCGACACCTTCTGGGCCTGCAGTGAACGCTACGGCAATTGCACCGATTTCCATGCCTTGTTGATTTCGATGGCACGGACCGAAGGCCTGCCGGCGCGTTTCGAAATCGGCTTCCCGGTTCCAGAAGACCGCCCGACTGGCGAGGTCGGCGGGTACCATTGCTGGGTCGAACTCTTTGTACCCGGAAGTGGGTGGCTTCCCATCGACGCCTCCGAGGCGTACAAGCACCCGGAGAAACGCGAACTCTTCTTCGGCACCCATCCTGCGGATCGCATTCACTTCACGACGGGCAGGGATCTTCGTCTCGGAAGCGGACATCGTGATGCCCCCCTCAACTACTTCATCTACCCCTACGTCGAAGTGGATGGCATCGCCTACGAAGGCGGCATCCAGAAGAGCTTCCGCTACCGCAATGTCGAAGAAACGCCGAAGGCGCAGCGATCAGCTCTCGAAGGAGCGGATCTCGAACGTTCGGTTGCCGGCCCATAGCCCACGGACGGCCTCCTCGAGTTCTCGACAGCATTCGATCACCTCCCACCAGCGCTTTTGACAAGCATCGGTGGAGAGCTCCTCGAAATCGACCCGATCGGGGACCTTGCCCCCTGGGAGTCGACGCACGAACTCCGGCGACGGCGCGATCATCACAACCCTGTCGAGATCGGCAGTCTGCGGCTTCCGGTAGCGCAAGGGTTTGTCGAACCAACCCGGCGTGATGCGATCGAAGAAGTGGGGATAGAGGATCAGGCCAGGGGCCGTGCGGAAACGGAAATCGAAGTGGTAGTCGAGGATGCCGCCGTCGAGATAGAGACCAGCGCGCGCCCGCTGGGGATCCCGTACGCCCTCCATCAGAAGCGGGATCGATCCGCTGGCCAGGAGTGCCGGTCGAAGATTCGACGCGGTCAATTCGGAGCGGGCCGCGCCGAGAGAAGTGAAGCGAACGCCACCCTCTTCCGGCGCGAACACGACGCGTTCGAAGAACGCCGCGAGGCTCTTGCGTGAGAGGACATTGGCGAGCGCAGAAGCACCGAGGCCGAGCCGAAACGCGAGGCCCGTACCCTCGCGGCCCAGGCGCCAACGCGCGGTCACCACGTGATTTCGGAGCGAACCATTCCCCAGCAGCTCAGCATCGCCGTTGGCACCGAGCGCCTCGCCGATGATCCGCGCCGTTGCGGCACTGACGTCAGCCTGACTGGGACGATCCGGACCCTCGTAGCACTGCTGCACGTAGGCGCGTTCGAGGCGTGAGATCGCGGCCACCGGATCGTGGACTGAAAACGCGGCGTGGCGAAAGCTCCCGATCGATGAGCCGAGCAGATCGAGGGGGGTCGCCCGACCCGCCAGGAGCCATTCGGCCAGGGCCCGATCCATGCGACTCAGTACCAGCCACTTCGGCCCTCCCGAAGCCCCGACCAGTGTGGAGAACGCCTCCGCTCGCCAGCCTTCATTGGCGAGCTGCTCACGAGCGCTGCGTCCTGCCCGGATGACGAGAGGCATGCTTTGCCTACCGGGAAAGATCTGCGACGACGATGCGGACGAAGTCCTCGGGTTTCATGAAACCGCCGCCCCAGGCCGCGTCCAGATCCGCCGTCGGCTTCTCCGCAAGGATCTCGTCGGCGCCCTTTCCCGCCACGATCGCTGCACGTATCCGATCGCGAACCGTGACGAGCATCTCCCGGTAGGCCTCGAATTCCGCTCGATTCGAGAGGGGACCGTGGCCGGGAATGATCCTGGTTTCGTCGTCGGCCCGGGCCAGGACAGCATCGACGGCTGAAATCACACCGTCGATGGAGCCCCCGCTGTCGACATCGATGAACGGGTAGAAGCCGTTGAAGAACGTATCGCCCGTATGGACGACATTTCGCTCCGCGAACCACACGACCGAATCTCCATCGGTATGAGCCGGCGCAACGTGAACGACCTCTGTCGTCACGCCGTTCAGATGGAAGGTGACCGAGGTCGGAAACGTCAAGATCGGCAGCGCGGCCGAAGGCGAGGCCAGCACTTCGACCCCGCGGGCCTGCATCACCTGTTTCATGCTCATGCGCTCTCGCACGTTGTCATGGGCAACGATCACGACACCCGCTTCCCCGAGATTCTCATTGCCACCGGTGTGATCCCCATGCCAATGGGTGTTGACCAGGAAGCGGACAGGACGGGCATCGATGGCCTGGACCGCCGCGAGGATCTTCTCCGTGAGCGGGGCGTATTGGTCATCGACCAGGAACACACCATCGTCACCGGCAAGGACCGCGATGTTGCCACCGCGACCCATCAGCATGAAGAGGCCCTCGGCCACGGGAATCGTCTTGATCTCGACCTGGGAGAAATCCTGGGCGCTCGATGCTGACGAGAGAGCGAGTCCGAATGCGAGGAGCAAGCTGGGGATCTTCATGTTCCATGTGATGGCGCAGCTCCCGGTGCAGCGCCACCATGGGGTTCATGGCGACCAGGAAACCGAACTGGATCCCCCTTCTCGCGGCCCTTGCGCTCAGTTCGCTGCTGCCCTTTCGGGCGGACGCCCAGAACTCGGAACGCCCGAACATCCTGCTGGTCATGGCCGAGGATCTGAGCCCACGCGTCGGCGCCTATGGCGACCGGGTTGCACGAACTCCGAACATCGATCGCCTGGCCCGAGAAGGCCTGCGCTTCGAACGTGCCTTCACCAGCGCCGGTGTCTGCGCACCCAGTCGGGCAGGAATCATCATGGGCGTGCATGCCGACAGCTGGGGAGCCGGCCATATGCGCGTCGGCGGGCGTGGGTACGCAGCGGTTCCGCCTCCTGAGATGAAAGCGTTCCCCGAGCTGCTCCGAGCGGCGGGCTACACCACCCTGAACTCGCGCAAGACCGACTACCAGATGGAAACCGGCCTGGCGGGCACGTTTGGCGGCCCCTTCACGATCTGGGACGAAACCGGCGTGGACGATTGGCGCGGCCTCGCCGCGGACCGACCGTTCTTCGCCTACCTCACGCTCGAGGGCACCCACGAGAGCCAGGTCTGGCCCACCTGGAGCCTGCCCCGAAGCCTTCTCCAACTCGTCATGCTCCCCATGCGCGTGGCCAACCATTCGACCTGGATTCACGAGACGAAGCCTTCGAGCGTCCTGCTTCCGCCCTACTACCCCGATACCCAGACGGTTCGCGAAGACCTGGCCCGTCACTACAACAACATCGAGGCGATGGACGCCCAGGTGGGCGAGTTGCTCGCGAAACTCGAAGAGGATGGCCTGGCAGACCGGACGATCGTCCTCTGGACGACCGACCACGGCGACGGCCTGCCCAGGGCGAAACGCTGGCCCTACGATTCGGGCATCCGGATTCCCCTGATCGTTCGCTGGCCGGGCGTGACCGAACCGGGCTCGGTGAACGCCGAGCTGGTCAGTGGCGTCGACTTCGCACCTACGATCCTGCGAGCCGCGGGGGTGCCGATTCCCGATTACGTCCAGGGGCGCGTCTTCCTCGGCCCGGGCGCCCAGGCGGAACCCGAGTGGATCTACGCCGCTCGCGACCGGATCGACGAACAGATGGACCGGGTACGTGCCCTTCGAGACCGTCGCTACAAATACGTGCGGCATTTGATTCCGGACCAGCCCTACGTCCTGCCCGTGGAGTTCCGAAACACGATGCCGATGATGCAGGAGATGAACGAACTCGCCGAGGCCGGCGCTCTCGAAGGAACTCCCGCCCTCTGGTTCCGCACGACCCGCGACGCCGAGGAACTCTTCGATACCGAACTCGACCCCCACGAAGTGAAGAACCTCGCCGGCGAGCCCGCCCATGCCGATCGCCTCGCGCGGTTGCGCACCGCCCTCGACAAGTGGCTCGCTACATCGGGCGATCTCGGCCTGCTTCCCGAAGAAGAACTCGCCGAACGCTTCTGGCCCGGAGGCGTGCAGCCGACGACGGCTCCGCCAACGATCGCACTCCACGACGGTCAGGTGCACCTCAACAGCCCGAGCCGAGGTGCCTCGATCGGATTCTCGTTGGACGACGGCGCCTGGCAGCTCTACTCCGCCCCGTTTCGTGCGCCGGCCGGAACCGGAATCACCGCCAAGGCGATCCGCTACGGATGGGCCGAGAGCGATGAAACCACTTCGAGCATCCCCGGGAGCTGAGCCTCCGTGACCGACATCATCCTCTGGGGCCGCCGCAGCGCTTTCAACGTCCAGAAGATCCTGTGGGCGCTCGGCGAACTCGATCTTGCGTTCGAACATCGGGACGCCGGAGGCTCAGCGGGCGGGCTCGATACCCCGGAGTTCCTGGCCATGAACCCCCACGGCCGCGTGCCCGTCCTGGGCGACGGAGAGGTTCGAATCTGGGAATCCCATTCGATCCTTCGCTACCTGGGTGCGCGCCATGGCGGAGAAACGTTCTGGCCAGAACGCCCGGCGGAGCGATCCGTCGTCGACCGCTGGATGGATTGGTCCCAGACCAGTTGGCAGCCCGCCTTCATGAGCATCTTCTGGGGCTGGTACCGCACCCCGGAAGCCCAGCGAGACGACGCCCGGACCGCTGCCTCGAAGGCGGAGTGCGAACGACACCTCGAGCTATTGAATCGGGAACTCACGATCCGCCCCTTCCTCGCAGGCTCGCACTTCAGCCTGGCGGACATTCCAGCGGGAACCGCACTCTACCGCTGGTTCGAGATGGGACTCGATGTGGAACGGCCGCCCAACGTGATGTCCTGGTACCAACGCCTCTGCGAGCGCCCCGCCTACCAGGAGCACGTCATGGTCCCCTTCGACGAGCTTCGCGGACGTCTGGATTTCTAGCCCCGAAGCATCCGGGGCCGATCGCCATCCATGCGCCGGAGTCGCTCCGGATCAGTGGTAGATCAGACACCAGCGCTCGGGCTCGGAGCGCCGCGCGGATCGTGGATCCCCCTGGTCGGCTGGCGCCGGGGCAGGCTCTCAGGGATCCCGGGGACAGTCTTCTGGCTCCACGAGCTTGGGACCCCCGTCCGTTCTTCAAGAACGTCGGAGCAGCAGCCCAAGAAGAGATTTCGCAACGACTCAGATGGACGAATGGGAACTGATGCAGATCCACAGAAGACGTCGTCGAATCAACTGGATCTGCACCTTGGTGCGAAGGACAGTACCGCCTACTCACATTGCAGGCTCCTGCGGAGCATTTCCGTAACATCAACATGCCAGACAGCGCAGAGCGCATGGCTGGCTGGGGACTACTTTCCTTCATCTCCGGCGCTCTTTTCGATGTCACCGCCTGCAAACTGATTCGCGACGAGCGCAGATAGCCAGCTTCGAAACCGCTCACGCGAATCGGACTGCCCATCGAGTTCTGCACGGAGTTCGAAGACGGGCCCAAGAATTGATTCGCCGACTAGCGTTGCACCCAGGAGACGGACCAGGAACGCCGACTCTTCCCGGCTCGGCACGCGCTTCTGGTGTACGCGCGCGTACTCCGCCCGCCTTGCGTGGATCGCATCGGCCAGGCTGCGAAGCATCTCCTGCTCGGAGTTCTCGGGGCGCGGCTCGCTCAGTGCAAGGCCGCGCCATGCGAGGAGGCGAGCGTGGCCGGAGTCTCCGATTGTTTCGAACACGCGGCGGACGAGCGGCCCAACAGTGCTCTCGTCGGCCGGGACCGAGAGGGCCGCGAGCACGTCAGCGTTCAGCCGATCCTGAGCGTCTTGGGCCAGGGCCTGGGTGAGACCATCACGGCTTCCGAAGTGGTGGAGAATCGAGGGATGGGAGATCCCGACATCCCGCGCGATCGTCTTGAGGCGAATGGCTTCAGGCCCGTTCTCGGCGAGGCGCTTGCGCGCAGCGGCGAGGATTGCCTGTCGGGTCTCGCCTGCTGCTCGCCGACCTCGGCGGGCGGACATTCCACGAGGTTTGGGCGGATCTTTTTTTGACACGATTGTTGAATAAAACTTACATTACTGTAGAAATAATGCCAGCCTGGCGTGGGGGAATGGAGCAAGGAAGGTCTCAAATGCAGCGAACCGCCCTGGTTATGATGATTCCTGTGGTCTTCGTGTTGAGCCCTATGCCCAGCACAGCCGGGAACACGTCCCTCGAAGACGCAATCCGAAACCTGGCCGAATCACGGCTCGCACAACACGAATCGCCCTCGCTTTCCGTCGCGGTCGTCGCGGAAAGCCGGATCACGCTCGCCGCGGCCGGCTACGCCGACCCCGAGGCAGGCATCCCGGCGACCCCCGAGACCCTCTACCAAGCTGCTTCGATCTCCAAGCTCATCACCGCGACGCTCGTCGCGCGTCAACTGGAGCGAGGAAAGCTGGAACTCGACGCCAGCGCCAACCGCTACCTACCGCGAGAGCGTTGGATTCGGGATCGGAACGGCACACCGGTGACGGCGACGATTCGGCAGCTACTCACGCACACTGCGGGATTGCCGGTCCGTGGGACCGGCGACGATCCGATGACGTTGGCCAGCTATCTCGTCAATCGCCTGCGAACGGCGCGGCCAGCCGGCCAGAAGATCGTCTATTCGAACCAGGGCTACGCGCTGCTGGGCTACCTGGCGGCTGTGGCTGATGGCCAGACCTTCGCGGAACACGCCAGAACGGTTCTCTTCGAGCCCCTGGGAATGAGTGATTCGACCTTTCGTCCGCCATCCGAGTTCGAGGCGCGCCTCCCCATCGGTTACGGAAGACTCTTCGGCGCGCTCAGTGGCCGCGTCGAACGCAAGGATCCTTCCCCTCTTACTCCCGCAGCGGGGCTGATAACCACCGCGCGCGACCTGGCTCGCTTCGCACTTCTCTTCCTGCGCGGCGGCGAACTCGAAGGGCAGCGCATCCTGCGCCGCGAAAGCGTCGCGGAAATGCTTCGCATCCACGCCCGTCAGCACCCGGCCCTCGACGAGGGCTACGGCCTCGGTTTCATGGTGCGGGATAGAGAGGGACAGGTTCTGGCATGGCACGATGGCGGCATTCCTGGAGCCAGTGCCCGCCTGGCTCTCGACCCGGGCCTCGGGATCGCCGCCGTCGCCCTCTCGAATAGCGTCGCGGCCGAAGCGCCGACCGGATTCATCGCCGACGCCCTGGAACTCATCGGGCGGCGGGAGCCAGAACCCGCACGCGAGCCCACGGCGCCCACAGAATCCGCGCCAGACTCTGCCTACTATCGCCTCGTGGATGTGCTTTCCGACGACCTCTGGCTCCTGAACGTATTCTTCAACCTTGAGGTCGACATGGAAGGCGACACACCGGTGTTGCGTCGCTTCCCAGCTCTCTCTCCCCTCGAGGTGAAGCCGCTGGGCCGGAATCGCTTTCTCGTCCGCGGCTGGCTTGTCGACGGTGCTGTTGCCCGCACCGAGGGAGACCGGCTGTACGTTGGGATCATCGAGGCACGGCGCGTCGCCGTGTGGGAAAGCGCGCGCGCATTCCTGGCGTACAGTGCGATCCTCCTTTTTTCCGCACCCGTGTTCCTGGCCGTCCGATGGCATCGACGAGCGCGAAGCTAGCCGCTCCCGCTGGACGCGAATCGCTTCCTTCTGCGTCCACCGCGTGGTTCACGGCAAGCCTGGGCTGTAGACGCTCACTCAGAAGCGTAGAAATCTGATCATTTGGCCGGGGGGCGACGCAGCCCGCCGTTCCGGATTCCGATTCAGATCTTCCGGGTCGAAAGGTCCTTGACCCAGGGCGAACGCCCTCCCGGCTCGACCG
>JAAETT010000056.1 GCA_024228115.1 bacterium | reverse complement strand
CGGTCGAGCCGGGAGGGCGTTCGCCCTGGGTCAAGGACCTTTCGACCCGGAAGATCTGAATCGGAATCCGGAACGGCGGGCTGCGTCGCCCCCCGGCCAAATGATCAGATTTCTACGCTTCTGAGTGAGCGTCTACAGCCCGACACCGAGGATGGCCACCGCGACCAGAAGGCCTTCGGGTCTCGTCGATTCTGGGGCGGCTGCGAGGCCGATGCCGAGTCCGACACGGGAGATTGCCCAGGCCCAGAGCGGATAGGACGCAAAGCCAGAGACCAGGCCGAGAACCCACAGGCCGGGCGGCGCAGGGCGGCGAGCGCCTGGCTTTCGGGTGAAGAGAAGGAGCAAGGCGATCGCCAGGAAGGAGCCGAAGACTGCGTGCTCCAGGCCATGGGCTTCGGCTGAAATCGCGCCGAGGAGAAGCAATCCCCAACTGGCCAATGTGATGGCCAACGTGCCGAGGGAGAGCGTCATGCCGAGGCCCGCTTCGCGATGCTGCTGATCAGCGGGAGACCCGCGGCTGCAAGCAGAAGCGCGGCAAGAAGCGTCGTCGACAGTATTGGCGGCCCCAGCGGATCCGGGGCGCGCCAGGGTTCGACCACCAGGCGAATCACCCCAAGGCCTGCGAGGGTGGCGGCAGGGATACTCGTGGGTGGGAGCAGACGCGTGCCGATCGACAGCAGAGCGCAGCCTACAATCTCGATCGCCTGGGTGGGGACCAACCCTCCGCGCAGCGCGACGCCGTGGCAACAGCCTGCAGCCAGACATCCCAGTCGGGCTGTCGCCAGACCGAGGGGGAGGGCGCCGAACGCTGGAGCCAGATAGGAAGCCCGCTCGTCCGATCGGTGTGGGCTCGCAAGAGCGACACCGATGGGCGCGAATAGCACGCAGAAGCCGGCGGGTACGAATAACGAGCCCAATACGTCAGTGGCTCGATCCAGGTGAAGGAGGATCCATCCGAAGTGGCAAGCCAGGGCCGAAGCGCTGATCCCCGTGACGAAACGGAACGCGTGGGTTCGTCGGCCACCGCGGTGGTCGAACTCGAGCAACGCGACCCAGAAGGCGCCCGAAATAGCGACCAACTGGGCTGTCGTTCCGTTCAGGAGCGCTGTGCACCCAGCGATGGTGACGACTAGCAGGAGTGTGGGAAGAGAAGGCACGCTCGGCTCCACTTGTTGGATGCCAAGGCTCGATTGCAACGGCCATGCCGGCGAGCGAACGTCGACCGCAGTCCTTGATCTCGTTGCTAGGCGTCGCCTAGCGGCTGCGCCCCCCTTGGTCGGTCGCAGCCGGACGGTGTCGGGCGCAATCGAGCGCTGCAGGCGGTCTTCGCGTGTCGTTCACGGGGCGTGACCAGGTGAACGCAAGGAGGAGCATTCCCTCCGTTGGGTCAGCGGCGCAGGGCGAGCCATCCCTCGAAGAGGCGCTTCAGCGTGGGTGTGAGGCGGGTTCGGGTGTAGGCCCCGGCGGCGCGCTTCAGGGCCTCACCCTGGGTGGGGTAGGGGAAGATGACGTTCGTGAAGGTGCCCAGGCCGATCTTCTGGGTGATGGCCAAGGTGAGCTGTGTGATCAGATCTCCGGCATGGGCTGCCACGATCGTCGCGCCGACGATCTGATCCGTGCCCTTCTTCACGTGGACCTTGATGAAGCCTTCTTCCTGCCCGTCGGTGACGGCCCGGTTGGCTTCGGCCATGTTGGCGGTGTAGGTATCGATCGGGACACCGTTGGCCTCGGCATCGTGGGCGTAGAGACCGACGTGGGCGATCTCCGGATCCGTGTAGGTGCACCACGGCATCGTGAGGTCCGAGAGTTTCTTCTTCCCGAACGGGCCAACCGAGAAGAGCGCGTTCTGCACGACGATCTTTGCGGCGGCATCCGCAGCGTGAGTGAACTTCCAGCGCATGCAGACATCGCCCACTGCCCAGATCCTGGGGTTCGTGGTGCGCAGATGATCGTCGACCTTCACGCCCTGGCGAAGGTCGAACTCGACACCGACCTCCTCGAGACCCATGTCTGAAACATTCGGCGCCCGCCCGGCGCCGACGAGGATCTCGTCCACGACCAGCTCACGCTCTCCCTTTTCGGGGCAGGAGAGGTGGATGACCTTCTCGTCACCGCGCTTCTCGATGCGTTGGATCTGGCACTCGAATACCATTTCGATGCCTTCCCGCAGGAAACCGTCCTGAACGATCTTCGCGGCGTCCGGGTCCTCGCGGGTGAGGATCTGATTCGCACGCTCGAGAATCCAGACCTCCGAGCCAAGCCGTCGAAAGGCCTGGGTGAGTTCGCAGCCGATCGGGCCAGCGCCGATCACAGCCAACCTCTTCGGTCGAGTCGTCAGGTTGAAGACGCTCTCGTTGTCGAGGTAGCCGGCTTCCTCGAGGCCCGGAATCGGCGGCGCGACGGCGCGGGCGCCGGTCGCGATCACCGCCTTGGCGAATTCGAGAGTGGTTCCGTCGACACCTACCCTTCCTTCGCCCATGAAGCGTGCGTTGCCGAGGAATACATCGATACCGAACTCGTCGCTGTAGCGCTTGGCTGAATCCTCATGACTGATTCTCGAACGGATCTCACGCATGCGCTTCATGGCTTCGGAGAAATCCGGAAGCTGTCCCTCGCGGAGTCCGAGCCCGAGGGATTCCGAGGCCCGGGCTTCCTGTGCCAGGTGCGCGCTGCGAATCACGGCCTTCGAGGGGACGCAGCCAACGTTCAAGCAATCGCCGCCCATCAGGTGACGTTCGATGAGCGCGACCTTGGCGCCCAGGCTCGAGGCCACGAGGGCCGTGATCAATCCTCCCGTTCCCGCGCCGAGCACGACCAGGTTGTAGCGGCCATCGGGGACCGGGTTGGACCAATCGGCGGGATGTACGTTGCCGACGAGAGTCTGGTTGAACTCGTCCCAGGGTTCGATCTTCGGTAGCTCGCTCACGCTTCTTCCTTCGTTTCATCGGTCGCTTCGGCCAGCGCGCGGCGAGCGATGACGGTGACGTAGACGGTGACTGCGATCGTGGCGACGAACGCCACGATGTTCAGGATCCATGTTCCGAGTTCGGCATTGCCCGCGCCGCCGGCGGCAGCAGCGGTTTCCGTTGCGAGGTATCCCAGGTAGACATACAAGAAGGTGCCCGGGATCATGCCGACGCCCGCGATGACGAAATCCGTCAGGCGCACCTTCGTCAGGCCGAGGGCATAGTTCAGGATGTTGAACGGGATGGCCGGTGTGAGCCGCAGCAGGAAGACGATCTTGCGACCCTCTCGTCCGACGGCGCGATCGATGGCGGCGAAGCGGGGCTCTCCTTCGATCCGCTTCTCGACCGCACTGCGTGCCAGATAGCGGGCGACGAGAAACGCAGCGGTCGAGCCCAGCATGGCCGCGATGAATACGTAGACGACGCCGTAGGCCAGCCCGAAGATCCCGCCCGCGGCGAGGGTGAGGATTGACGCCGGGGCGAAACCGACCACGGCTACTGCGTAACCGAGGATGAAGACGATGGGGCCGAGTGCGCCGAGCCCGGCGACCCATTGCTTGAAGGGCTCGATACTGTCGCCGAGGAAGCGGCCCAGAAGGATCAGCGCTGCAATGGCAGCGAGGCCTCCCAGGATCTTGGCAATCGGGGGGCCGCTCCTGGCCGGCTCCGGTTTGAGGCTCTCCGTCATCGGGTCATGGCTCCTGCTCGGGGGCATGGGCGGACGATGCCGCCGCCCGGGAGAAGTTACGCCAGTGCGCCGCCGCAGCTCGACCCGGATCCAGCGGTGCAGGCAAGGCAATGGTCGCTGGTCGCGATCTCCAGCTCTTCGAGCTCGCGCAGATGTTCGAGATCGAAGAGCGTCTTCGGTCCTGCCAGCGGGAGGCCCCGGGCCTGATTGAAATCGCAGTCGTAGAGGCTGCCGTTCCATCTCACCGAAAGCGTGCTCCTGCACATCAAGCGCGGAACGGTCGCCGGATTGAAATTCTGTACCAGCAGCGCCAGATACGCGTCCAATTCGCCTCGACGCTCGAGTGCCCGCGCGAAACGCTTGATAGGCACGTTGGTGATCGTGAGCAGCCCGTCGAAGCGAATGTCAAAGAACTCCCAGAGCTCCCGGCGGTACTCCGCCTCGAGTGTGGCCTGGGGCGGAGGCAGGCTGGCACCGAGCGGATTGTAGACGAGGTCGAGGTTTCTACGGCCGTCCCCGGATGCGTAGCCGAGGGCGTTCAACCGCTTCAGGGCGGCGATGCTGCGCTCGAAGACGAGCTTCCCTCGCTGGGCGTCGACGTTCTCGGCGCTGAAACAGGGAAGGGATGCGACGATATCCACCTCTTCTCCGGCCAGGAATTCAGGGGTGTCTTCCTGGCCGGGCGCGAACAAGACGGTCAGGTTGCAACGATCGATGACCCGACGTCCGAGCCGGCGGGCGCCGCGCACCAGCTCCCGGAACAGCGGGTTCAGTTCCGGGGCGCCGCCGGTGAGATCCAATGTGTCGAGTTGCGGGTTGGCCGCGAGGACCCGAAGTACCTGCTCGGCCAGTTTCCGCCCGAGTGCTTCCTCACGTTTCGGCCCGGCTTCCACGTGGCAGTGTCGGCAGGCGAGATCACAGCGAAGCCCCACGTTCACTTGCAGGGTCGTCGTGATTCCCCGGCATAGGGGCAGAAGGCCGCGCTTCTCCAGGAGTCGTTCGAACGGACGTGTCATCGCGTCTGGAGGATGCCGGTCGGGGCGTTCAGGTGCATTTTCCCCTGGGGTGTTGCCTTCTGGGTCGGTGTAGCGATAGACTGAACTGAACTTCATGTCACCCCCTGAGTCAGAGTTCGAGCCGGGTTCGGCTCCGGCCCGCAGCCGGGACGCCACCCGGCGCCGCCTGTTGGAAGCGGCGACCACGCTCTTCGCCGCCCAGGGCCTCCACGGCGTGACCAGTACGGATATCGCCCGGGCTGCCGGAGTCGCCACCGGGACGTTCTATCTCCATTTCCCCGACAAGCAGGCGCTGTTTCGCGAGATCGCCCTATCCGCCCTGGCAGAGTTGCGAGAGCGCCGGATCAGGGCCACCGCGGGAACCGAGCCGGGAAGTCGTGCGGAGCTCCGAGCTGGCATGACCGAGCTGGTGGCCTACGGCCAGGATCATGGCGATTTGATTCGCGTCGTTTTCGGACGCGGGGCAGAGAGTGCGCCGATCGCCGACGAGGTGATGGATCAGATCGTTCCCGATCTGGAGAAGGCGTTCGTGCTTCGTCGCGAAGCGGGGCAGCTCACGGCCGGTGCCGAGCCGGCCATCGCCGCCCAGGCCTATGCCGCAATGATGACGCGCGTCCTCGCCTGGTGGGTCGAAGACCCGAACCGGGCGAGCCGCGAACAAGTGATCGAAACCCTGCTCGGCCTCCACCCGAGCCGCCCCGAGCGTTGAACGCCCACGGAGAATCTTTCGAATGGCAGATATCACCCATGACCCGATCTACAACACCGTCGATCGGGACAACTTCCTCTCCCTGATCAAGGTCGATCGCTACGGCGAACGCAGCGACGCCTTCGACGGAATCATCTCCGCCACGCGTGATCACTTCTGGGACCCGACGGATCCTCAGTACATCGATTTTGATGTCGAGCCGTTCGACATCAAGAATGAACTCCTGATGCCGCGGGAATTCACGGTCGAGTTGAACTGTGCCGTCGCCGACCGCCTGGACGAAGGACAGCAGATCCAGCTGGCGAACGAGAGCTCGCGCTTCACGCTTTCCTCCATCCTTCACGGTGAGCAGGGTGCGTTTTCGCTCTCCGCCAGTCTGTGCCAGATCATGCGGGATCCGGGTGCCCAGGAATACGCCTCGAACCAGGCCCGTGAGGAAGCCCGACACGTCACAGGCTTCTCGAGGTACATCAACAAACGTTGGGGGGCACCGATCGCTTGCGGCCCGACACTCGCCAGCCTGCTGGATGAAATCGTGCAATCCGGCGCGGTCTACAAGAAGCTGATCGGCATGCAGATGTTGATCGAGGGCCTGGCCATGGGTGCCTTCGCGACGCTCCAGGCGAAAACGAACGACCCCACGCTCAAGCGTCTGGTCCAGCTCGTGATGAGCGACGAGGCTTTCCATCACCGCTTCGGCAAGATCTGGGCGGACAAGACCGTTCCCAAGCTCACCGACGACGAGCATGAGAAGGTCGAGGATTGGGCTGCGAAGTGCTTCCAAGTCCTGCTCTTCAATCTGGTCAACGCCGAGCAGAAGCAGGCCATCTACCCGCAATTCGGCCTCGAGTGGGATTGGGTGCGCGGCGCAGTGATGGAGGCCTTCACGAACGAAGACCGTCGGAAGTCGATGACCGAGGGTACGAACATCTTCCGGGTGCTGATCAAGACGCTGCTGAAGGCTGGCATCATCACGGATCGAACGAAGGATGTGTACGCCGCCTGGGTCGACATGAACGAGCTTCAACGGGAGGACGACGAGGTTGCGGGCTACGACGTTGCGGAGGCGACGGTCGAGCAGCTTCGCGAGATCAACAGCAAGCGGCGCGTGATCAGCAAGGCGCTGCGCGGCTAACCGCCCGGTCTCCGATCGCGATTGGAGGTGCCGGGTGGCCGACCTTCCCGAAGTCGACGAGCCGAAGCTTCGCCTCTTCCGGGAGGCGATGGGGCTCGATCCGTTCCGCGAACGTTTCGCGCAGGCGATGATCGCCGTGCGTGGGCAGGAGGATGTGCCGCCTAGCAAGTTCGGCCTTTCGAGCCTGCGCCAGTTGCGGCCGCGCCTCGCCGTCCCGTTGTGGAGGGGCCGCTTCGTCGTGCCGCGCCGGGCGATCGTGACGAATCTCTTCAATCATCGTCAAACGCCGATCGAACTCGGTTGGTCGGTCCTGAAGACGCAGGTCGAGGACTTTCGTGGACGCGATCTCACCTACGACAGCCACAACGGGACCGATTTTTCGATTCCGGTCGGAACTCGCGTGCTGGCTGCGGCGCCCGGCGCGATCGTGCATGTCGTCAGCGAGTTCAATCGCGGCGGGCTGAAGATCTTCATCGATCACGGCGAAGGATTGATGACGACCTCGGCCCACCTGGCCCGGCCCCTGGTTCGTGTGGGCCAGGTCGTTGCGCGGGGCGAGCCGATTGCTCTTTCGGGGTACAGCGGCCTCGATTCCCTCGTGACCTTTCCCTTCGGCACTCCCCATGTGCACTTCAACACGTGGCTCGATGGCGAGCCGGTCGACCCCTTCCCGCAGCATGGCGAAGAGAGCCTGTGGCGGGCCGGAGCGCTCCCCGAGCCCATGCTCCAGGACAGCCCCTCTGAGCCCTTCGTCCCGTCGACGTATTCGGCACCCGCCGTTGCGGAGTTGGTTGCGGGCTGCGCGACTCGGGCGGTCCGCGAAGAACTCGAACGGATCGAACCTGTTTCGATGCGCGGAGCACGCGCGATCGTCGAGTCGAACTACTACCCCACCCGGTTCAAGAAACGGCCGAATCCCTACGCCGAGCCCAACGCCCGTAGGCCTCGTCTCGATCTGCCTTTCCGGGCGGCCGATTTCGATGGCGTCGTGTTCGCCGACGAGATCTAGCCCCTTTGCCCCAATCCGCCCCGCAAACCCTCCACAGCAGAATCGAAGTGCTTTTCCGGGTTCTCGCACGCAAGGGCGGCACCGCCCGGGCTGAAAATGCCGGCACCGCCGCTACAATCCGGCCCCTCGCCGCCCCCAGCTAGTCCCTTGTATCGACCAAAGGCGGAAGTGTTGTCATGCTAAGCACTGCGTCCCCCGCAGCCAATCGGTTCTCGCCGTGTCGCGGGCCGATTCATGGGGCCCGTATGTCGAAGAAGCGGTATCGGATTGACTT
>JAAETT010000055.1 GCA_024228115.1 bacterium | reverse complement strand
GTCAAGTCAATCCGATACCGCTTCTTCGACATACGGGCCCCATGAATCGGCCCGCGACACGGCGAGAACCGATTGGCTGCGGGGGACGCAGTGCTTAGCATGACAACACTTCCGCCTTTGGTCGATACAAGGGACTAGGGCGGGAGGCCCATCTAACGGACAAGCTCTCTGGCTTCAGGCAGCGACGGCCTTACCCGGGAACCCATCTCGGAGTGTCACTCAGGCCCGATCAGCCTGCGAAGACAGAGGTACAAGGCAGCGGTACCCCGATCAAGCCGAATCGTCCGCATTTCGATGAGGTTTCCCATGGAGCTGCAGGGAAAACGAGGTGCCGGGGCATTCCAGTGGAATCGCGGAGGCTGGTTCGGCTCGCAGGTGGGTGCGACCCTCTGGCTCGTCCTTCTCGGCGGCGTGCTCCTGGTGCAGTCACAGCCAGTGGGCGGTCTCGTAGTTCTATGTGGCGTCGTCCCCAATCTGATCGGGCTCGCCCTTTGGCGTCGTCGCCAGTCCATTTCTCCCTATGCGGCCATCCAGATCCTCATCGCGGTTTGCGGGTGCGGTGCCTTGGTCGCCATGGTTGGAATTCGGGTCATTGCCCCCCCCCAAGTCGCATCTGAAACGTCGTGGGTCTGGTTTCTTCTCATGTACCCTGGACTGATGCTCATGTTCCATCTCCAGGAGCGGGCGGCTCGCAAGGCCGCTGCCTAGCCGGCGATGGAGTTGCTCGGTCGCCGCATTTCACGATCGATCCATGCTTCCCTGCGGCTCCACACAGGTGTTTCCTTGAACATCGGCTCTAGCCCGGAAGCTGAGTTGTTGGGGGGCAGAGCGTGACCAAGGTAGGCCGAAGAAAACTCACAAGAATCGCGGCTCGAGCAGCGTTCCTCACACTCGTAGAGGTCGGGCGCCGTGGGCGGGCTCCACAGCTCTTTCGTCGTGCTCGGCTTCTGTCACTAGCCGCGGTTTCCTTTCCTCTGGTCGTTCGAGTTGCAGAGCGAATGCCGCGCACCACCCGAATGGCCCTCTCGGTTGTCGCCTACTCTTCCCCCTCTCGGAGGCTTGCGCTGCGTGCGCTTCGCATCGCGACCGTTTTCCCATTGTCGAGCCTCACAGGACATGCACTCGCAGTCTCAGCTCGTATCGGGTTGTGGTTGGCCGAACGTCGTGGAGGCCGCCACCTGGTAACGCTGTAGGTGACAGACGACAACGCGGATTGCTTCGGGTCTGGTAGCCTTCCGAGACCAACCTCGGGTGCTTCAGCGGCCTTCGAAGGTGCCTTCGTCCCCAGCTGAGCGCCCGATCCGGCGGGCGGTACGGAACCTGGGAAATGTCGGATTTCGAGTTCACATCTGTCGTCGTCTCGATCTTGATCGCTTTCGCGTTCTCAGAGGTCCTGGCCTCTTGGGGTCGCATCATCAAGAGGCGTCCTCTCGTCAAGTTATCTGGGTTGTATCTCGCAACCTCCGGCATCCTCCTGCTTGCGCTCGTCGGTCACTGGCTGGGCATGTCCAGCTATCGCGCACTCCCGGCCATTTCGCCTGCCGAAAGCCTGCTCGTGTTCTCGCCCTCATTTCTCGGTGCACTGGTCGCATTCATCCTGGCACCTGAGTTTCCCGAGTCGGGCGAAGTCGATCTCTCGGCCCACTACTTCGCGGTCGCCCCTTGGGTGTTTTCCCTCCTGGCGGTGTTCATCGTGCTGACGGTGGCATCCGACGAGGTGGTTCTGGGGCAAGCGATCTTCCCGTTCTGGGGGCAGCTTGCCAGGGCGGGAGTGCTGCTCATTCCGGCGTTCTCGAAGCGAGCCTCCGTTCATGCGGCGGTTCTCGTTGTTACCGTCCTCGCGCCGTTCATTCTCGGCGCCTTGTGAACCGCATTTCTATGGTGCAGCACGTTCCGACGTAGGGAGGAATCATGATGAAACGCCTCGCCATGGCTGCGGCGGCGATGGTGATGCTATGTGTCGCCTACGCAGCGATTCACCTTGCCATGATCGACGTCGGCAAGGACATCGTGATTCTGCACAAGATGACAGCCGACGGTACGACGAGCAGGACGCGGCTCTGGATCGTCGATGGGGCCGGGCATTCATGGTTGCACCATGGCTGGCCGGAGGCGGTTTGGATCCAGCATCTCCAAGTGGATCCCATCGTCGTCATGGATCGAGACGGAGCGGAGCATCGATTTCTCGCATCGCCCGATCCCGGATCGGACCCCGAGGTCCATAGGCTTCTTCGGGAAAAATATGGGCTCGCCGATCGGCTAGTCCGTTTCTGGTGGGGCAGTGATGCGGAGACCGGATTCTTGACAGGCGAAACGTGCAAGACTGTCCCAATTCGCCTCGTGCGCCAATGAGATCCACCACTCGCCCGATGATTCGATGGGTACTTGCTGCGCTCCTTGCATGTTCTTCCTGTGCGACCTCTCCTCTGTCGTTGGGTCTTGTATTCCCGGATTCTCCCAGCGTATCGACTGAACTCATTCAACCGGATGTGGTTGGACGGATCTGCCGCGTGTTCCCCCTCGTTCCCTACAAGGGTTGGTTGGATCACCAACTCGCCGTCCGAGCGGCACTAGCGCGTGCTCCTGGAGCGAACGCGCTAGCAGACGCCACGTTCGAGGTACTCGAGGCTCCCTTCCACAGCTGCCTCTACGCACGGGGCGACGCGGTGCGAATTCAATGAAGATCGTCATTGCCTTGATTGCGGTTGGTCTCACAGGCTGTATCACCATGGAACTGGCAACGGTTGCCCTTGTATCGGACCACCAACCTGTTGATTACGACGTTGTGGCGCCCCGAGTCAAGGGCCAGGACTGCAGCCATGGCTTCACGCCTGCCCGGTTCGACAACGCGATGCGAGATGCCCTGTACAACGCGCCTGGAGCTGACGCGCTCGCCGATGTCACTCTTTCGATCGATCGGAAGTGCTACAGGGTGGAGGGGAAGGCGGTCCGGATCAGCCCCGAATAGCCCACCATTCGGCAAGGCGACTTCTGGCCAGCGATCCTATGCCTACTTTTCGCTCTTCAGTCGTTCCTCCACCGAGTGGAGCACGGGCTCGATCGGTGTTTCGTAGGGCTCGATCACGATCAAGGTGTCCATGTAGCCGAGGCGTTCCCGGCGGAGGGGTAGGCGGGAGAGCTGCCTGCGTGCGGATCGTCGCAGCGAGATGGCCTCGACGATGCGGTAGCGGTCACCGCCGCTCGTCGTGCACGTTCCGCCCTGCAGGCCCGCATTCCGCTCGTGGTGGTCTTCATGGGCGGAGGCGCCCAGGGCCATCAGGCTGAGTGCGGCGATGGCAATCCAATGTCGGTAGCGATGTTGTCGGGTCATGATCTTCTCCTCAGCGTGCCGTCGTGTTGACGGTAGTGCCGTACTGGTTGGCCTGATTGCCCTCTACGAGACCCAGGTTCTCGCCGCACACGACGTTCACGACGCCGGTGTTTTCCTTGATCTTCAGCTTGTGGCAGCGGAAGTCCCAATCGACCTGGGAGAGGTTCGTGGCCAGCTGCTGGCGAACCTGGCCGCCGGTCACGGGAGCCGTGGCGAAGACGTGCGCCGCCGAGCCCGGGTTACCGGCTGTAGACGCTCACTCAGAAGCGTAGAAATCTGATCATTTGGCCGGGGGGCGACGCAGCCCGCCGTTCCGGATTCCGATTCAGATCTTCCGGGTCGAAAGGTCCTTGACCCAGGGCGAACGCCCTCCCGGCTCGACCG